>JBAWHI010000216.1:0-3040 GCA_049593675.1 Nocardioides sp. | reverse complement strand
GTGCTCGACGACCAGTCCGGCCTGGACATCACCGAGGCCGGGACCCGCAAGAGCCTCGCGGCGTACGTCGTGCGCGACCCGTCCGACGTCACGGGCATCGCCAGCCTGGGCCCGGACCCGCTCACCGACGACTTCACCCTCGACCGGTTCGCACAGATCCTCGCCCGCGGGGGCGGCAAGCAGCTCAAGGGGGTCCTGCGCCACCAGGGCACCATCGCCGGCATCGGCAACGCCTACTCCGACGAGATCCTGCACGCCGCGCGGATGTCGCCGTTCAAGCCCGCCGGCCACCTGACCGACGCCGAACTGCAGGTCCTGTACGACGCGCTGCGCACCACGCTCGGCGACGCCGTCGAGCGCTCCCGCGGGCTCGCGGCCAGCGAGCTCAAGGGCGAGAAGAAGACCCACCTGGCGGTCCATGGCCGCACCGGCCAGCCCTGCCCGGTGTGCGGCGACACGGTCCGCGAGGTGTCGTTCGCCGACTCCAGCCTGCAGTACTGCCCCACCTGCCAGACCGGCGGCAAGCCGCTGGCCGACCGAAGGATGAGCAAGCTCCTCAAATGATCCCCACCATGACGATCGACCAGGTCCCCCACCCGCTCCCCGACGGGCTCACCGTCCTCGACGTGCGCGAGCCCGTCGAGTGGCAGCACGGCCACATCGAGGGCGCCGTGCACGTCCCCCTCGCGACCCTGCCGGTGCGCCACACCGAGCTCCCCGCCGCCCGGACGCTCGTCGTCTGCCGGGTCGGCGGTCGCTCGGCGCAGGCGGTGATGTGGCTGCAGCAGCAGGGGTACGACGCGGTCAACCTCGAGGGCGGGATGCTCGACTGGGAGGCCGCCGGGCGCCCGATGGTCAGCGAGTCGGGTCAGCCGCCGCAGGTGGTGTAGCCGCGGAGCCCGGGGTCACTGCAGGTCGGCGCACTCCGTCTCCAGGTAGTCGTCGAAGGCGTCGCTCGCCTCCTGGTCGGCCTCGCTGAGCCCGTCCTCGAGCTTGCCGATGTCCTCCAGCGTCGTGTCGGCCGGGAGCGAGTCGATCGCGTCGAGGACCACCTCGAGGCCCTCCTGCTCCTGCTCGGTGGCGTTCTCGGGCACCCCGGTCTCCCGGATGTCGTCCGCACCGCTCTGCATGACCTCCACGGCCTCCGCCGGGTCGGCGTCCGGGCCGAACTGCGCGAGGTCCTCGGCGAACGCGGTGAAGTTCCCGCAGAACTCCTCGTTCGAGGCGTCGGTGGGCATCGCGCCGCTGTCGGTGTCGTCGCTGCTGTCGTCGCTGCCGCAGCCGGCGAGAGCGAGCGCGAGGGCGGCGATCGTGAGTGCAGTCTTCATGGACCCACCCTCCCCTACCTCGGGAGTCTCATGCCTCATCCGCGCCAGGTGAGACGGATCCGGCCTCCCAGGTGGGCTGCGGCTGCGCGAGTGCCGTGCGCAGGGCTCGCAGGTACGCCGCCCGCGGCAGCTCCAGGGCGCCGAGCGACTCCAGGTGCGGCGTGAGCCACTGCACGTCGAGCAGCCGACGCTCGGCGTGCTCGTCGTCGAGCAGGTCGACGAGGCCGACGAGTGCCACCTTCGAGGCGTCGCGGACCCGGTGGAACATCGACTCGCCCGCGAAGAGCCCCCCGATCGACACGCCGTACAGCCCGCCGACGAGCTCCCCCGCGCGCCAGGTCTCGACCGAGTGCGCCCAGCCCAGCTCGTGCAGGCGCAGGTAGGCGGCCGCGATCTCGCCGTCGATCCACCCCGAGGGTCGCGTCGGGTCGGCACACCCTGCGACGACGTCCGCGAAGGCCGTGTCGACACGGATCTCGAGGTCGCGGGCGGAGCGGCGCGTGGCCCGTGAGACCCGGACCCGCTCCACGGGCAGGACCCCGCGGCGCACCGGGCAGAACCAGTACATCGGATCGCCGCGCTGGCCCGAGGGCATCGGGAACAGCCCGCGGCGGTACGCCGCCAGCAGGGTCCCGGGCTCGAGGTCTGCGCCGATCGCGACCAAGTCGTCGAGCTCGTCGAAGCCGGCCGGGTCCCCGAAGGTCCAGCGCGAGGGAGGGGGCTCGACCGGCATGACCTGACGGTAGCGCCCGTACGATCGTGGTCATGGGCACGGCGAGCACGACGGGGAGGCTGGTCTCCCAGCACGTCGCGCCGCGGCTCCCCCACCTCGCCCCGGACCTCACCCACTCGTTCGTGCGCGAGGCGCTGCACCGCGCGATCCACGGCGCCGGGCCGCTCCCCCCGGCCGCCGCCGCGGCCGACAAGCAGGTGCGCGAGCAGCACGGCGACGTCGAGCGCGGGGTGCGCGAGGTGATCGAGAACCACGTCCGCTACGCCGGCGCCCAAGGGCTGCTGACCGGCCTCGGGGGCGTGATCACCGCGACCGTCACGATCCCGGCGAACGTCGCCGGGCTGGCGCTGATCCAGTGCCGGATGATCGCCGGGATCGCGCACCTGCGCGGCTACGACCTCGAGGACTCCCGGGTCCGCAACGCGATCCTGACCTGCATGCTCGGTCGCGAGATCGTCGAGGAGCGGATCAAGGAGCGGGCGCTTCCCGGCCCGGCGATGGCGATCGCGACCGCGCCGGTCCACGACCCCGACCTCGACCGGCTGCTCGCCGCCGAGGTCGCCTCCGACCTGATCACCCGGGTCGGCGGGAAGCGGCTGGCGATCACGATCGCGCGCCGTACGCCCATCGTCGGCGGCGCGTTCGGGATGGGCGCCGACGGGTTCGCGACCTGGCGGGTCGGTCGCTACGCAGCGGGCGAGCTGCGTCCGCGCGCCAGCCGGTAGCCCTTCAGCAGGCCCCGTCCGATCCGGTTGGTCCGCAGCCGGCGGACCACCTTCTCGCGCCACCGGTAGGTGGGCCGCAGGTAGGAGCGCTCCAGCGCGGTCCGCGTCTCGTCGAGCTCGCGGCGCAGCTGCTCCTCGGTGTGGCGCTGCCGCGCGCTCTCCAGGAGCAGTGCCGTGACGGCGTCGACGGCGGCCGCTGCGACCTGCTTCTCCGACGGGTGGTCGGGGTCGGCATACGTCTGCACGGGCGGGGC
>JBAWHI010000215.1:0-10349 GCA_049593675.1 Nocardioides sp. | reverse complement strand
ACCCGGAGGTGCTCGGGCGCGAGGAGTGGGAGGTGATCCGACTCGCCGAGGGCGACGAGGTCGTCGGCTCGGTCGAGCTCGCCACCGGGTCCGAGACGCTGTGCTTCATCAGCTCCGATGCCCAGCTCCTCCACTTCGGCGCCGATGGAGTCCGGCCACAGGGCCGCTCCGGCGGCGGCATCGCCGGCATCCGGATCACGTCGGGCGAGCGGGTCGCCTGGTTCGGTGTCATCGACCCGACCGCCCCAGAGGGGTCGGTCGTGGTGACGTCCTCCGGCTCCTCCACCGCGCTGCCCGGCACCGAGCCGGGCGCGGTGAAGGTGGCGCCGTTCTCGGAGTACCCCGCCAAGGGCCGCGCGACCGGCGGGGTGCGCTGCCACCGCTTCCTCAAGGGTGAGGACGCCCTCGTCTTCGCCTGGGCCGGCACGGCGCCCGTCCGGGCGGCGGCCGCCAGTGGCGCGCCCGTGGAGCTGCCTGCCGCCACCGGACGACGCGACGGCTCCGGGGTCCCCGGCAGCCAGCCGATCGCCGCCTGCGCGGGACCGGTCGCGCTTCGGGTCCATGTGGGAGGCTGAGCCCATGCCACCACGGACCGCGTCCCGCTCCGCCCGGACGGCCGGCGGCCTCGCCGCCGCTGGCCTCTGCGTCCTGCTCCTGAGCTCCTGCGGAGGCGACTCCGACGGTGACGGCGCTCCGCCGGAGGAGGTCCTCGAGCAGGCACAGCAGAACCTCGACGACACCAGCGGTCTCCAGATCTCCCTCTCCACGGACGACCCGCTCGAAGGGAACGCCGTCCTGGAGTCCGCGCAGGGGGTCGCGACCCACGCGCCGGCGTTCGAGGGCAGCATCACGGTCAAGATCGTCGGGCAGTCCGCCGAGGTCCCCATCGTCGCGGTCGACGACCAGGTCTACGCCGAGATCCCCTTCACCCAGGGCTACCAGGTCGTGAACCCGGGCGACTACGGCGCACCGGACCCGGCGCAGCTGATGGCCCCGGGCACCGGGTTCTCCTCGCTGCTCACCGCCACGACCGACGTCGAGGAGGGTGAGAGCGTGCGGGGCGGCGCCGACAACGACGAGGTGCTGACGGAGTACACCGGCACGCTCGACGGCGACGCCGTGCGCGGCGTGATGCCGTCCGCCCAGGGCGAGTTCGACGTGTCCTACACGATCACCGAGGACAACGAGCTGCGCAGCGCGGATCTCACCGGGGTGTTCTTCGACGACTCCGACCCGATGACCTACACGCTGACCTTCGAGGACTACGGCATCGAGCCGGACATCTCCGCCCCGTGACCGGATCACCGCGGCTGCTGCTCGCCCTGGCGGCGGTCGCCGTGGCGTTCGCGGCGGCGGACACCTACGTCGTCGTGCTGGCGCTGCCGGACATGATGGCCAGCGCCGGCATCGCGGTGGACCAGCTCCAGCGGGCTGCGCCGATCGTCTCCGGCTTCCTGCTGGGCTACGTCGCGATGCTGCCCCTCATCGGGCGGATCGCGGACCTGCGCGGACGAGTCCCGGTCCTGGTGGTCGCGCTCATCGTATTCGCGCTCGGCTCCCTCATCACGGCCCTCGCCTACGACCTGCCCAGCATGGTCACCGGCCGGTTCCTCCAAGGCGTCGGCGGCGGTGGCCTGGTGCCGGCGACGCTCGCGCTGGTCGCCGACCTCTATCCGGCCGAGCGGCGTGGCGTCCCCCTCGGCATCGTGTCGGCCGTTCAGGAGCTCGGCAGCGTGATGGGCCCGCTGTTCGGCGCGCTGGTCCTTGCGGTCGCCGACTGGCGCGTGATCTTCGCCATCAACCTGGCCGTCGGCCTGGTGCTGGCGGCCGCCATCCGGGCGATGGCCGGTCGGCCGGTGCAGCACCAGCGGCCCCCCGGGCGTCTCGACTGGATCGGGCTCGCGCTCGCGGTCACCGCCTCCGTGGCGGGAGCCCTGGTCTTCGTCCGCCCCTCCCAGCTGCTGCGCGACCTCACCTGGGGCGAGCTGTTCGTCCCCTTCGTGGCCGGGGGCGGTCGCTGGGCCACGCCCCTGGGCGCCGTGGCGATCGGCGCGACGATCCTGCTCGTGGTGCGCTGCTTTACGGCACGGCGCCCGCTGCTCGACCTCCGGTCCGGGCTGCACACCCTGCGCGAGGCCGACCTCGTCGGCGCACTGCTGCTCGCGCTGGCGCTCGGCGGCGTCATCCTGGCGTTCGCCACGGCCGACCCGAAGGTGCAGGTCTTCTCCGACCAGGGGCTCTGGTACCTCCTCGGCTCCGCTCTCGCCACGGTCGCCTTGGTGTTGCACCTGCGCCGCTCCGCGGCGCCGCTGGTGCCGACCGGCGCGCTGCGCCCCACCCCGGCGTGGGGGGCGATGCTGGTCAGCTTCTTCATCGGCGCGGCCCTGATCGCCGCGCTGATCGACATCCCGCTCTTCGCCCGCACCACCGTCTACACCTCCTCCCAGCTGATGGCGGCCCTGGTCCTGGTCCGCTTCCTGGTCGCCCTCCCGGTCGGCGCCGTGGTCGGCGGCTACCTCACGCGCACCGTCGGCGCCGGCCTCATCACCGCCGCCGGGATGGCCTGCGCAGCGGCGGCGTTCCTCTGGATGGCCACGTGGGGGCTGGAGTCGCTGGAGAGTCCGGTGGCGACCGTGCCCCTGCTGCTCGGCGGCTTCGGCTTCGGGCTGGCGCTGGCCCCGGTGAACGCGGCCGTGCTGGCCAGCACCGACGACGACGTGCACGGCCTGGCCACCGCGTTCGTGGTCGTCTCCCGGATGGTCGGGATGCTGGTCGGCATCTCGGCGCTGACCACGATCGGGCTGCGCAGCTACTACGCCGAGCAGACCGAACTGCCGCCGGCGAGCGAGGTCTGCGACGGATCCTCTCGGTGCTCGGAGTTCACCGACCTGCTGAAGACCGCCGGGATCGTGCAGGAGCAGACGGTCTTCACCGGGGCCGCGGTCTGTGCGATCGCCGCCGGGCTGCTGGCGCTCGTGCTGTTCCGGGGCGCCGCCACCCGCGGTGTCTCGACCGGCGACCTGCTCCGCGCATCCGGCTGAGATGTCGGCTACCGTCCGTCGCGTGGACGGCTTCGATGACCTGCTCGCCGCGAACCGTGAGTTCGCGGACTCCTTCGACCTCGCCGGGTTCGACGGCGTCGCGCACGCCGGCGTCGCGATCGTCACCTGCATGGACTCGCGCATCGATCCCCTGCGGATGCTCGGCCTGAAGGCCGGCGACGCCAAGATCTTCCGCAACCCCGGTGGTCGCGTCACCCCGCAGGCGCTCGAGGCTCTGGTCCTCGGCGTGCACCTACTCAACGTCGACCGGATCCTCGTGGTGCCGCACACCCGCTGCGCCGTCGCCAGCAACACCGCTGCCGACCTGCGGGCCCGGGTCGCGGCCTCGGCCGGCCAGGACGCCTCGTGGCAGCCGATCCACGTCGTCGAGGACCAGGACGCGGCGTTGGCCGAGGACATCCAGGTGGTGCAGTCCCACCCGCTGATCCCCGAGACCGTCCAGGTCGGCGGCTTCCTCTACGACGTCGACACCGGTCTGCTCGAGAAGCGGGTCTGAGCTCCGCGACCGCGCAGCTCAGGCGTCGAGCGTCTCGACGTCCACCTCGTAGGCGCCCTGCACGATGAACTCCTTGCGGGGTGCGACCTCGGATCCCATCAGCAGCTCGAAGACCCGCGCCGCGGTGTCGGCGTCGTCGATCGTGAGCCGTCGCAGCGTGCGATGGCGGGGGTCCATGGTGGTCTCCGCCAGCTGGTCGGCGTCCATCTCACCGAGACCCTTGTAGCGCTGGGGCGCGTCCTTCCAGCGGATGTTCTTCTTCTTCAGCTCCGCCAGCGTGCGCTGCAGCTCGGCGTCGGAGTAGGTGTACTGGTACTTCTCCATGCCCTTGCGCGGATTGGTGATCTCGATGCGGTGCAGCGGGGGCACGGCGGTGTAGACCCGGCCCTCGGTGATGAGCTCGGGCATGTACTTGTAGAACAGCGTCGCCAGCAGGCAGCGGATGTGCGCGCCGTCGGAGTCGGCGTCGGCCATGAAGATGATCCGGCCGTAGCGCCGGGCCTCGAGCTCGAAGGTCCGCCCGGAGCCGGCGCCCACCACCTGGATGATCGAGGCGCACTCGGCGTTCTTCAGCATGTCGCCGACCGAGGCCTTCTGGACGTTCAGGATCTTGCCGCGGATCGGCAGCAGCGCCTGGAACTCGGAGTTGCGCGCCAGCTTGGCGGTGCCGAGCGCCGAATCACCCTCGACGATGAACAGCTCGGTCCGCTCGTTGTCGGCCGCGCGGCAGTCCGCGAGCTTCGAGGGCAGCGCCGAGGACTCCAGTGCGTTCTTCCGCCGCTGGGTCTCCTTGTGCTGGCGGGCGGCGAGCCGGGTCTTGGCCGCCCCGGACACCTTCTCCATGACCAGCTTGGCCTGAGCCTTCTCGGCCCGCTTGGTGGAGGTCAGGAACTTCTTCAGCTCGGCCGCCACCACCCGACGTACGACGGTGCGCGCGGCCGGCGTCCCGAGGATCTCCTTGGTCTGGCCCTCGAACTGGGGCTCGGCGAGCCGGACCGTGACCACAGCCGTCATCCCCTCGAGGACGTCGTCCTTGATCACGTCGTCGTCGTTGACCTTGAGCACCTTGGTCGCCTTCATCACGTCGTTGAAGGTGCGGGTCACGGCGGTCTCGAAGCCGCTGAGGTGCGTGCCGCCCTTGGGCGTCGCGATCACGTTGACGAAGGACCGGACCGTGGTGTCGTAGCCGGTGCCCCACCGCACCGCCACGTCGACGTGCAGCTCGCGCTCGACCTCCTGGGGCGTCATGTGTCCCTTGTCGTCGAGCAGCGGGACCGTCTCGGTGAAGGTGTCGGCCCCCTGCAGCCGCAGGATCTCGGTGACCGGCTCGTCGGGGGCGAGGAAGTCGGCGAACTCCGCGATGCCGCCGTCGTGGCGGAACTTCTCCTCGACGGGGTCCGGACCACGCAGGTCGCGGATCACCAGCTCGAGGCCCGGGACGATGAACGAGGTCTGCCGCGCTCGGCCGATCAGCCCGTCGTAGAGGAAGGTGGCGTCCTTGGTGAAGATCCGGCGGTCGGGCCAGAACCGGATCCGGGTGCCGGAGCGCCCCTTGGCGACCCGGCCTCCCTTGCGGGTCATGCCGGACCTGGGCTCGAACGCCGCGTCCGGCCCGTCACCGGTGAAGACGCCCGGTCCGCCGTGCCGGAAGGACAGCCCCTGCTGGGAGGGCGAGCGGTCCACGTCGATGTCCATCCGCGCGGAGAGGGCGTTGACGACCGACAGCCCGACGCCGTGCAGACCGCCGGTGGCGACGTAGGAGCCCCCGCCGAACTTGCCGCCGGCGTGCAGCTTGGTGGCCACGACCTCCACCCCCGGGAGCCCCGTCTTCGGCTCCTTGTCGGTGGGGATCCCGCGCCCATCGTCGTAGACCTCGGCCGAGCCGTCGGGGTGCAGCGTCACCTCGACGCGGTGCGCCGCACCGGCGAGCGCCTCGTCCACCCCGTTGTCGATGATCTCCCACAGGCAGTGCATCAGTCCGCGGGTGTCGGTCGACCCGATGTACATCCCTGGGCGCTTGCGGACCGCCTCCAGTCCCTCGAGGACGAGGAGATGGGCGGCGTTGTACGTGTTGTCGATCGTGGGGCTCCTGCAGGTGGGATCAGTGCGGGCGAATCCGGTGGCTGCTCTGCTCCGAATCTACCTGCGACACGCCGGAGGCCGATGAAGGCTCGCCTGCAGGGGTGCGGGCTACCGTGGACAGCACTTCCCCGCAGCACGAGCCTCACCCCGTAGGTCGGGTTCTCCCGAGAACAGGGCATATCCGAGACAGCGCCGAGCAACGCACGACTGTGGGGGTCACGATGTGGACACGATCGGAGCTCGGAAGCCCCGATTCCGCAACGGGAGCACCCACACCCGCGTCACACTTGAGGAGCGATCGACGTTTCCTTCCCCACCTGACGATCCGAGGCATGGAAAGCCGGGCAAGCGGGAAGAGAACCCGTGATTGGATGACGTGTCGGGCGCCACGTGCGCACGGGAATCTTGGACCCCGTCAGTACGTTGACCAGACACCGAGGCAGAAGACGAAATGAGGCCGATGTGACCACTGCAGTTGCCCCCAACACCGCCGCGCTGAGCGCCGCGGACCGTTGCGACCGTTGCGGAGCCCAGGCCTATCTCCGCGTAGAGCTCCAGTCCGGTGGTGAGCTGCTCTTCTGCGCCCACCACGCCCGCGAGCACGGTGACAAGCTCAAGGAGATCGCCGCCAACGTCGTCGACGAGACCCACAAGCTCACCACGCCCGCCGGCGGCGACGAGCGCTGACCCGACCCCGCACCCGACTTCCAGCGAGGCCCCGGACCCAGGTCCGGGGCCTCGCTGCGTCCCGGCGCGGCATCGGCCGCCACCGCGTCGGTAGGGTCCCCTCGTGACCACGACCGAAGTGCTCGTCGCCGTGGTGATCGCGGTGGGGCTGATCGGGATCCTGGTCCCGATCCTGCCCGGCTCGTCGCTCGTCGTCGGCGCCATCTTGGTCTGGGCACTGTCCGTCGGCGGCGCCACGGCGTGGTCGGTCTTCGGCATCGCCACCGCGTTCGTCGTGGTCGGCGCCGTCGTGAAGTACCTCGTGCCCGGCCGGCAGCTGCAGGTCGCCGGCATCCCTGCTTCGACGCAGTGGTTCGGGGTACTGCTCGGCGTCGTCGGCTTCTTCGTGATCCCCGTGGTCGGCCTGTTCCTCGGCTTCGTCCTGGGGGTCTACCTCGCCGAGGTGCGCCGGGTCGGCTCGGCGCAGGCGTGGCCCTCGACGGTCCACTCGCTCAAGGCGGTCGGCTGGAGCATCGTGATCGAGCTGGTCTTCGCGCTGCTGGCCACCTGGACCTGGGTCGCCGGCGTCGTGGCGACGTGAGCCCCCGATGAGCGTCCTGCTCTCGCTGATCGCGGCGGCGGCGTACGGCGTGGGCGACTTCAACGGCGGGATCTTCTCGCGGCGCGGCGGCGCCTGGGCGGTCGCGCTGGTGGCTCAGCTCGCCGGCACCGCGCTGGTGCTGGTCGTCGTGCTCGTCGACGGTGGCTCCCCCACCGCCGCGGACCTGGGTTGGGCGTTGGCGGCGGGCGTCGGGAACGGACTCGGCACCGCGTTCTTGTACCGCGGGCTCTCCTCGGGCCGGATGGGCGTGGTCGCGCCGGTCTCGGGAGTCGGGGCGGTGGTGGTGCCGGTCGTCGTCGGTCTGGCCGGCGGCGAACGACCCGGCCCGCTGGTCTGGGTCGGCATCGTGCTGGCCCTGCCGGCGATCTGGCTGGTCTCCCGCGAGGTCGGCGGTGGCGCGGTGACCGGGGGCGGCCTGACCGACGGCATCCTCGCCGGCCTCGGCTTCGGGTCCCTCTTCGCCGCGCTGGCGCAGATCCCCGAGGAGGCGGGCTTCCTGCCCCTCGCGCTGAACCAGCTCGTCGCTGCCGGCGCGATCGTCCTGATCGCCGTGACGCTGCGCCAGGACTGGGTGCCGCGCAACCGCTATGCGCTGGGCGGTGCGATCAGCGGCTGCCTCGGCGCGCTCGCGACCGGGCTGTTCCAGGTGGCGACGCACCACGGCTACCTCACCGTCGCGGCCGTGATCACCTCCCTCTACCCCGCCTTCACCGTGCTCCTGGCGGCGGTCGTGCTCCGCGAGCACGTCCACCGCACCCAGGCCTACGGGCTCGCTCTCTGCGCGGGAGCGGTCGTCCTGGTGGCGGCCGGGTGAGGATGTCCTCCATGGATGCTGTCGTGGTCGGCTCGGGGCCCAACGGGCTCGCGGCGGCCGTCACCCTCGCCCAGCAGGGGCTCGCGGTGACGGTCCTGGAAGCACATGACGAGATCGGCGGGGGCACGCGCACCGCCGAGCTGACGGTGCCGGGCGTCCTGCACGACGTCTGCTCCGCGGTCCATCCCCTCGGCATCGGGTCGCCGTACCTCGCCTCGCTCCCCCTCGCCGACCACGGCCTGGTCTGGCGCTGGCCGGAGGTCGACCTCGCGCATCCGCTCGACGACGGTACGGCGGGCGTGCTGCTGCGCGACCTCGACGCGACGGCCGAGGGCCTCGGCGTCGACGGGGATCGCTGGCGCTCGGCCTTCGGGCCGCTCGCTGCGCGCTTCGACGATCTCGCACCCGAGTTCCTCGGACCGGTCGTGCACCTGCCACGCCGGCCCGTGCTGCTGGGCCGGTTCGGGTTGCGCGCCGCCCTGCCGGCGACCGTGCTCGCCCGCTGGTTCCGCACCGACGCCGCCCGGGCGCTGTTCGCCGGCTGCGCGGCGCACATCTACCGACCGCTGAACCGGCCGACCACGGCCGGGATCGGGACCGCACTCATCGCGGCCGGGCACCGCCACGGGTGGCCGGTCGCCGAGGGCGGCTCGCGCGCCGTCAGCGACGCTCTCGCGAGCCTGCTGCTCTCCCTGGGCGGTCAGATCCGCACCGGCGTGCTCGTCCGGTCTCTCGCGGACCTCCCGGACGCCCGGATCGCGATGTTCGACACCACGCCGACGGCGTTCGCCGACATCGCCGGGCGCCCGCGGCCGCGGTGGCGCTACGGCCCCGGCGCCCACAAGCTCGACCTCGCCGTGCGCGGCGGCGTGCCGTGGACCGCCGAGGCGTGCCGGCGGGCCGGCACCGTGCACGTCGGCGGGACCCTGGAGGAGATCGTCGACGCCGAGAGGACGGTCCACCGCGGCCGACTCCCCGAGCGGCCGTTCGTCCTCGTCGCTCAGCAGTACCTCGCCGACCCCACCCGCTCCGCCGGCGACGTCCACCCGCTGTGGGCCTACGCCCACGTGCCCCACGGCTACGACGGGGACCCCACCGAGCTGGTCCTCGACCAGCTGGAGCGGTTCGCTCCCGGACTGCGGGAGCGGATCGTGGGCCAGCACGTCACCAGCCCGGCCGGCTTCGAGGCCTACAACCCCAACTACGTCGGCGGCGACATCGCCGCGGGGGCGGTGAGCGTGCGCCAGCTGGTGCGCCGGGCGCCGTACGCGACGGGGGTGCCGGGCGCCTACCTCTGTTCGGCCTCGACCGCTCCGGGTGCCGGTGTGCACGGCATGTGCGGGCACCACGCGGCCCGACGCGCCCTCGAGGACCTCACCCGGCGCTGAGCCAGCGGGTCCACGACCGCGGCTCACCGAGCCAGTCGGTGACCGCATGCGACCCGTCGTGGAGGTCGGTCATTTTGACCCCGATCCGGATCCGGTCGGGATCGCCGAGGCAGCCGTCCGCGGCACGCAAGCGCACCACGTCGCGCGCGAAGTCGAGATCGACGCTGTGGGCGCACGAGACAGGCTGCCCGACCGGCCGGCCGTTGCGGATCCTCATCAGCTGGTAGTCGGTGCCGTCGTACAGCCCGGTGCCGAGCCGGAACTCCGGCCCCGGGCGCGCCGCGCGGGTGTCGATCCGGATCGTCAGCCCGGCGGGGCCGGCCTCGGAGCGGCGGCGCAGGTCGATGACCTTCACCTTCACCCGCACCCGCTCGGTCGTGTGGGTGACGGCGACGCGACGGACGTCGTTGAGGGAGGCGCCGCCCAGGTCGGCCGGGTCGCGATACGTCGCCCGCTCGGCGGACGCCGGAGCGACCGCGAGGCCGAGCAGCAGGACGGCAGCAACCGCCGGGACAAGGGTTCTCGAGAACGTGATCATGCTCCTGAGACTCCTCGGCCCGGGCAAAGGTTGCCTCCGGCCAACCTCAGTCCAGGTAGTCGCGCAAGACCTGCGAGCGCGACGGATGCCGCAGCTTCGACATCGTCTTGGACTCGATCTGGCGGATCCGCTCACGGGTGACCCCGTAGACCTTGCCGATCTCGTCGAGGGTCTTGGGCTGACCGTCGGTGAGGCCGAAGCGCATGCTGACGACGCCCGCCTCGCGCTCGGAGAGCGTGTCGAGCACGGCGTGCAGCTGCTCCTGGAGCAGCGTGAAGGACACGGCGTCGGCCGGGACGATCGCCTCGGAGTCCTCGATCAGGTCGCCGAACTCGGAGTCGCCGTCCTCGCCGAGCGGGGTGTGCAGGGAGATCGGCTCGCGGCCGTACTTCTGGACCTCGATGACCTTCTCGGGGGTCATGTCGAGCTCCTTGGCGAGCTCCTCCGGGGTGGGCTCGCGACCCAGGTCCTGGAGCATCTGCCGCTGCACGCGGGCCAGCTTGTTGATGACCTCGACCATGTGCACCGGGATCCGGATGGTGCGGGCCTGGTCGGCCATCGCGCGGGTGATCGCCTGACGGATCCACCAGGTGGCGTAGGTCGAGAACTTGTAGCCCTTGGTGTAGTCGAACTTCTCGACCGCACGGATCAGACCGAGGTTGCCCTCCTGGATCAGGTCCA
>JBAWHI010000214.1:0-25098 GCA_049593675.1 Nocardioides sp. | reverse complement strand
CCAGCGCCGGCCACCGTCGGGTGCGCCTCGGCTACCGCCCCGAGAGCGGCGCCGACCGCGAGCTCGAGGCCGACCCGTGGGCCATCGTCGTCCGCTACGGACGCTGGTACCTCCTCGGCCGGTCGGTCGCCGCCGACGCGGTCCGCACCTACCGGATCGACCGGGTGTCCTCGGTCGAGACGCTGAGCGAGACCTTCGAGCCGCCCGCCGGCCTCGATCCGGTCCGCGCCCTCGAGGAGCACCTCGGACTCGGCTGGGAGCACGCCGTGAGCGTACTCGTCGAGGCCCCGCTCGAGCAGGTGCGCGCGGCCGTGCCGCGCACCCTGGGGCGGCTGGAGGCGGTCGACGAGCAGACCACGCGGCTCGTGGGGTCCACCCGCAACGCCGCGTCGTTCGCGCTCCAGCTCGGGATGCTCCCCGCACCGTTCCGGGTCGAGGACGGCGAGGAGGTGCGCAAGGCCCTGGCGGCTCTCGGCGAGCGGCTCACGGTCGCTAGCGGGAGGCCGGCGGCTCCGTGAGGACCCGCAGCGCGAGGTCGGTCGTCGACGGCACCCCGAGGTGCCCCACCACCCGCGCGACCCGGCCGGGATCCAGCGGGAGGAGGCCGGGACTGCCGGGCACGTCCGGCGTGAGCCCGAGATCGAGGTCGGTACGGCCCGACATCATCGCCAGGTTGAACTCGAAGCGCTCCCGGGCCTCGGGCGGCGTCAGCCGCTTCAGCACCGTCGCGCCGATCCGGGGTCGGCCGACCTCCGCGCAGTAGGAGTCGAGCGTCGCCA
This sequence comes from Nocardioides sp., assembly GCA_049593675.1. GTDB lineage: Bacteria > Actinomycetota > Actinomycetes > Propionibacteriales > Nocardioidaceae > Nocardioides. The sequence continues at coordinate 24,319 of JBAWHI010000214.1, read as the reverse complement.
CCAGGGTCGCCCCGGCGCAGTGGTCGATGTCGGCCCAGACCGCCTGCATCGAGCCCATCTCGGAGAGCAGCACCGGCGCGATCCGCTCCCCGATGCCGGGCACTCCCGGCAGGTTGTCGCTGGAGTCGCCGCGCAGGGCGGCGTACTCGAGGTAGTGCTCGGGTGCGATGTCGTAGAGCGCCCGCAGCCGGGCCGGGTTGAGCAGCGGCGACCCGGCGATCCCGCCGGTGATCAGGCGCAGCACCTGGGTGCGGTCGCTGATGTGGGCGAAGGAGTCCCGGTCGGAGGTGATCAGCACGCAGTTCCACCCGGACCGCTCGGCCCAGGTCGCGGCCGAGGCGTTGACGTCGTCGGCCTCCAGGCCCGGCGGGGTCAGGGTGAGCAGGCCGAGCGCGTCCAGCAGCGCCGCGGCGCGCTCGAGCTGGTCGACCAGGGCGGGGTCCTTCGCCGCCCGCCCGGCCTTGTACGCCGGGTAGGCCTGCTCGCGCACCGACGAGGTCCGGTCGTCGAGTCCGAACAGCACCGCGTCAGGCGCGAACTGGTCGATCGCCTCCAGGATCTGGCGCAGCATCCCGTGCAGGGCCCACGCCGGGCGACCGCCCCGGTCGTGGAGCGCCGACTCGACACGCGCGTGATGGTTGCGGTGCAGCAGCGACGGCGCGTCGACCGCCACCAGCAGGCGGTCCGTCACAGCAGCCCGATCGACTCGGCGTGGCGGCGCACGGCGTCGCTGTCGGCGGCGAGCACGAACGGCACCTCGGTGTCCCAGGCGTCGGTGACCTGCTCGACGCGCCCGTCGCCGGGGTCGAGGCGGACCTCGCGGATGTACACCGCGCGGATCCGGCCGGGGTGGGCGCGCACGATGTCGGCGTAGATCTGCGGGTCCTTCTCCCCCGAGTCGCCGATCAGCACGAACGACAGCTGCGGGTGCAACCCGAGGACCTCCTCGATCCGGCCGTGCTTGCGGTCGCGCCCCTCACGACCGCCGATCAGGTCCCGCAGCAGCAGCGGTCCGAGGGGGAAGTCGCGGTGGCGCAGGAACCCCTGGAGGAACGAGTGCAGGTTCCACGGGCTCGAGGAGACGTAGAAGACCGGGTTGCGGTCGCCGTCGGCGAGGTCGCGGTAGAGCTCCGGCGCCCCCTCGAAGGGCGTGCGGGTCAGCTCCGAGCCGGCGAAGGTCTGCAGCAGCATCTCCCCGACCCGCTGGACGCCGGTCTCGATGATCGTGTCGTCGACGTCGGAGATGACGCCGAACCTCGCCTCCGCGCCGGGCACCCGCAGCGGCGTCGCGGTGCGGAAGCCGGCCTCCAGGCCCCGGTAGGGCACCGCGAGCTCGACGGCGCCCTCCGCCCACGGTCCCTGGAGTCCGGCTGCGGACCCCGGGGGCAGCTCCACCCGGAAGTAGCCCTCCCGGTCGGTGCTCGTCTCGGCCACCGCGTCACCGACGTCGACGCGCAGGGGTACGTCGGGCAGCTCGTCGGTCACGAACTGGCTCAGTGTGCGCCGCACCGCCGCCCCCACGCCCTCGCCCTCGACGGCCGCCGACGCCGCGGGGTTGTCGAGCACCCGCCCGCGCACCACGAGCCCGGCGGCACCGCCGTGCCCGCCGTACACCTCGATCCGGAAGTGCTCGGGAGGCCGGCCGGCACGCCGGGAGCGCCGCAGCCCGTCGAAGAGGTGCTCGCCGTCGACGAGCAGCCGTTGCATCCGTCCCACGGGCTCCAACCTAGTTGTCGGGTCCCGGGCGGCGGCAGGGTGGCGGACAGGTGGCAGGACAGTGTCGGCGCCGTGCTCTTGAATGGAGCGATGCAGCTCGCCGACGTCGTCGCCACCTCCGGGGCCGTCGCCGCGACCCGATCCCGCAAGGCCAAGGTCGCGGCGATCGCCGGGCTGCTCGCCGCGGCGCCGCCCGACGAGCTCGAGACGGTGACGGCCTACCTCGCCGGGTCACTGCGACAGCGACGCACCGGGCTGGGCTGGCGTGGGCTGTCCACCCTGCCGGATCCTGCCGACGCGCCCTCGCTCACGGTGCGGGAGGTGCACGAGGCCTTCGACCGGATCGCCGCGCTCGCCGGCGCGGGGTCGCAGACGACCCGCTCCGCGGCGGTGGTCGAGCTGTTCGGGCGAGCGAGCGCCGACGAGCAGACCTGGCTGCGCGGCGTCGTGACGGGCGAGGTCCGCCAAGGGGCGCTGGACTCGTTGGTCCAGGAGGCACTCGCGGTCGCGGCCGACGTGCCCCTGCCAGCGGTGCGCCGCGCCGCGATGCTCGCCGGGTCGACCGTGGCGGTCGCTCGAGCGGCCTTCGCAGGGGTCGACGCCCTGGCCGAGGTGCGGCTCGAGGTCGGGCGTCCGGTCCTGCCCATGCTGGCCTCCAGCGCTCCCGACCTGGGCGCCGCGCTGGCCAAGGCCTCCGGCGGGACCGGCTCGGAGGTGGCCGTCGACCAGAAGCTCGACGGCATCCGGATCCAGGTCCACCGTCGGGGCGACGAGGTGCTGGTCACCACCCGCTCGCTGGAGGACATCACCGCGCGGCTGCCGGAGGTGGTCGAGATCAGCCGGGCGCTGCCCGCCGAGTCGTTCGTGCTGGACGGTGAGGCGATCGCGCTCGACGATGCCGGTCGGCCGCGCCCCTTCCAGGAGACCGCGTCACGCACCGCCATGGACGAGGGGGTCGCCGTCACGCCGTACTTCTTCGACGTGCTGCACCTCGACGGCACCGACCTTCTCGACTCCTCCGCCGCCGAGCGCGCCGCAGCCCTGGCCCGGCTCGTGCCCGAGGCCCACCTGGTGCCGCGGCTGGTCACCGCCGACGTCGAGGCGGCGCAGGCGTTCCTCGCCGACACCCTCGGCTCCGGACACGAGGGGGTCGTGGTGAAGGCCCTGGCGGCGCCGTACGACGCCGGTCGCCGGGGCGCCTCCTGGGTCAAGGTGAAGCCGGTGCACACCCTCGACCTGGTCGTCCTCGCCGTCGAGTGGGGCTCGGGGCGGCGCCGGGGCCGGCTCTCGAACATCCACCTCGGTGCTCGCGACCCCGCCACCGGCGGCTTCGTGATGCTCGGCAAGACCTTCAAGGGCATGACCGACGAGATGCTGGCCTGGCAGACCGAGCGGTTCCTGGAACTGGAGACTCACCGCGACGGGCACGTCGTCCACGTGCGGCCCGAGCAGGTGGTCGAGATCGCCTTCGACGGGGTGCAGCGGTCCACGCGCTACCCGGGAGGGGTGGCGCTGAGGTTCGCCCGGGTGGTGCGCTATCGAGACGACAAGCGGCCCGAGGAGGCCGACGTCGTCGAGGCGCTGCACCAGATGCTGTGATCCCCGTCGACCGCCGCAGGAGCGGGCCGGACGTCACCGTCACGACCGTGCAACTCGTAGTTGCACGGTCGTAGCATGGCGCGGGTGAGCACTGCTGAGAAGGACAGCCGGCGAACCGCCGCCGCCACCCGTCGCCGGGCCCGTGAGCACGAGATCATCGCCGCGACCCGCGCCCTGTTCGACGAGCGCGGGGTGCGAGACGCCCAGATCGAGGACATCGCCAAGGCGGTGGGGATCAACCGGGCGATCGTCTATCGGCACTTCACCGGCAAGGAGGAGCTCTTCGCGCTGACCCTGGTCATCTACCTCGACGAGCTCCGCATCGCCCTGGCCGAGGCGGCCGAGTCGAGCGACGACTCGGCGCAGCGGCTGACGGCTCTCGTGAGCGCCTTCGTCGACTACGGCGTCGAGCACCCGGCGTTCGTCGACTGCGCCCAGACCCTGATGCGGCGCACCGGTCCCGACCTGCTCGATGAGATGTCGGAGAGCGCGCTCTTCCGCCTCGGTCGCGGCATCTCATCCTGCCTGGCGCTGCTCAGCCAGGTGCTCGAGGACGGCGTCGCGGCCGGTGACTTCCAGGTCGAGGACCCGGTGCTGCTCGCGAACACGCTCTACGCCAGCGGGCTCGGCGCTCTCCAGCTCGCCCGGGTCGGGATCCTCGTCAAGGAGGCAGCCCCCGGCATCCCCACCGTCGGCTCGATCTCACCGGAGCAGGTCCGCGACTACCTGGTCGCCTCGGCGCTGGCCCTCGCATCCCGCTGAGTCCGTCGAGACACCTCAAACGACCCCGGATCGCGCCCGAAAAGGGCCCGTTCAGGTGTCTCGACGACCTCGGCGCCAGCCGGGGACTCAGCGCTCGAGGATGGCGACGACCCCCTGGCCGCCCGCGGCACAGATCGAGATCAGCGCGCGGCCCGAGCCTCGCTCGGCGAGCAGCTTGGCGGCGACGTTGATGATCCGGCCGCCGGTGGCCGCGAACGGGTGACCGGCGGCGAGCGAGGAGCCGTTCACGTTCAGCTTGGTCCGGTCGATCGTGCCCAGCGCATCGTCGAGGCCGAGCCGCTCCTGGCAGAAGATCGGGTCCTCCCAGGCCTTGAGCGTGGAGAGCACCTGGGAGGCGAACGCCTCGTGGATCTCGTAGAAGTCGAAGTCCTGCAGGGTCAGGCCCTGGCGGGCCAGCATCCGCGGCACGGCGTAGGCCGGCGCCATCAGCAGCCCCTCGCCGCCGTGGACGTAGTCGACCGCGGCGGTCTCGGAGGCGACGAAGTACGCCAGCGGCTCGAGGCCGTGCTCCTTGGCCCAGTCCTCGGAGGAGAGGAGTACGGCGGACGCCCCGTCGGTCAGCGGCGTCGAGTTCCCCGCGGTCATGGTGGCGGCCTCACCCTTGCCGAAGACCGGCTTCAGCTTCGCGAGCTTCTCCGCCGTCGAGTCGGGACGCAGGTTGTTGTCGCGCTCGAGGCCGCGGAACGGCGTGACCTGGTCGTCGAGCCAGCCGCGGTCGTAGGCCGCGGCCAGGTGCTGGTGCGAGGAGGCCGCCAGCTCGTCCTGCTCCTCGCGGCTGATCTGCCACTCGACCGCGGTGAGGGCCGCGTGCTCGCCCATCGAGAGCCGGGTCCGCGGCTCGCCGTTCTGCGGGATCTCCAGGCCGATGTCGCCGGGGCGGATCGCGCCGAGCGCCTTCACCTTGCCGGCGGTGTCGCGGGCCGCGTTGACCTTCATCAGCTTCTTGCGCAGCTTGTCGCCGATCGCGACGGGCGCGTCCGAGGTCGTGTCGGTGCCGCCGGCGATGCCGGCGTCGATCTGGCCGAGCGCGATCTTGTCGGCCACCTGGATGGCGGCCTGCAGCCCGGTGCCGCACGCCTGCTGGATGTCGGTGGCGGGCGTCTCGGGCGCCAGCTTCGAGCCGAGGACGGCCTCGCGCGCGAGGTTGAAGTCTCGGGCATGCTTGAGCACGGCTCCGGCGACGACCTCGCCGAGCCGCTCCCCCTGGAGGCCGAACCGCTCGACCAGCCCGTCGATCGCGGCGGTGAGGAGATCCTGGTTGGACGCCTCGGCGTAGACCGAGTTCGAGCGGGCGAACGGAAGGCGGTTGCCACCGAGGACGGCGACACGACGGATGCTGGAGGTCATGGGTTCATCCTGCGTCGCGACCACGAGCGAGAGAAGGGCATGAGGGCCAGATCACGAATGCTGGACTCACAGTTACACAAGGAGTTACCTGTCACCATGACCGACCTCTACCAAGGCTTCACCGCATCCGCGATCGGCAAGCAGCTGACCAAGCTGCTCGGCCTCCCCCAGCCCGCGCGGCTGGAGCGCTACGTCGAGGGCGCCGCGCTCGTCGACGGCACCGTCGCGATCGGGGGGCGGGGCCGTCTCGCCCCGTCGCTGGTGGGCGCGCTCGACTCCGTCGGCATCGCCGCTGTCGAGGTGCCCGCCGGGGAGAAGCCCGACGACGACACGACGTACCAGGGCCTGGTCTTCGACGCGTCCGGGCTGACCTCGTCCGACCAGCTGGTCGCCCTGCGTGACTTCTTCACCCCGCTGCTGCGCAGCCTCGGTCGCTGCCCGCACGTCGTGGTGATCGGCACGCCGCCCGAGCTCGTCTCGGGTGAGGAGCGGGTCGCCCAGCGGGCCCTCGAGGGCTTCACCCGCAGCCTCGGCAAGGAGATCGGCCGCGGCGGCACCGTGCAGCTCGTCTACGTCGCCGACGGTGCGGAGGGTGCCGTCCAGAGCACCCTGGCATTCCTGCTCTCCCCCAAGTCGGCCTACGTGTCCGGCCAGGTGGTCCGGATCGGCGCCCACGGCTCGCAGGACGCGGGCGCGGTGGCCGACTGGACCCGTCCCCTGGAGGGCCGGGTCGCGCTGGTGACGGGCGCCAGCCGTGGCATCGGCGAGCAGATCGCTCGCGTGCTGCACCGCGACGGTGCGAGCGTGGTCGGGGTCGACGTGCCCCAGGCGGCCGGTGAGCTCCAGAGCGTGATGCGAGAACTCGGCGGAGACCACCTCGTCCTCGACATCACCGCCAAGGACGCCCCGCAGCGGATCGCACGACACCTCAAGGACAAGCACGGGGGCGTCGACGTCGTCGTCCACAACGCCGGGATCACACGGGACAAGAAGCTGGCCAACATGGCCGAGGACCGGTGGGAGTCGGTCATCGCCGTCAACCTCACCGCGCCCGAGCGGATCACCCGCGAGCTGCTGGCGCAGCAGGTCCTCAACGACAACGGCTCCATCGTGGGCGTCGCGTCGATCGCCGGAATCGCCGGCAACGTCGGGCAGACCAACTACGCGGCGTCCAAGGCCGGCGTGATCGGCCTGGTCGACGCGCTCGCCGACGACCTCGACCGCGGCATCACCATCAACGCGGTCGCTCCCGGATTCATCATCACCCAGATGACCGCCGCCGTGCCGTTCGCCACCCGCGAGGTCGGCCAACGCCTCAACGCGATGGCGCAGGGCGGTCTCCCGGTCGACGTCGCCGAGGCGATCGCCTGGTACGCCAGCCCCGGATCCACCGCCGTCAACGGCAACGTGGTCCGCGTCTGCGGCCAGATGATGCTGGGCGCCTGACGTGGCGGGCCTGCCCGTCCTGGTCAAGGCGGCGCTCCCGGCCGTCCCGGGCGTCAACCTGCTGCCCGGGATCCGCAGGAGCGGCGGCGACCTCCCCGACCTCACCCTCGACCGGCACGACGTGCCGATCGAGGCCGGCCACGTCGCGGCGTACGCCGACCTGTGCGGCTTCCCCCGCAAGGACACCATGCCGCTGCCGTACCCCCACCTGCTGGCGTTCGGGCTGCACCTGCAGATCATGACGTCCGGGTCGTTCCCCTTCCCGGCGATCGGCACCGTGCACCTGGAGAACTCGATCACCCAGCACCGCCCGATCGCGCTCACCGAGCGGCTGCAGGTGACCGCTCGCCCGGCGAACCTCCGCCCGCACGCCAAGGGCCAGGTCTTCGACCTGGTGACCACGGTGCACTCGCGCGGGGAGCCGGTCTGGGAGGAGACCTCGACGTTCCTGCGTCGCGGACGGGGGACCGAGGACGCTCGGGACGGCTCGAGCTTCCCCGATGCCCCCTCCCACGGGATCTCCTGGCGTCTGCCGGCCGACCTGGGCCGGCGCTACGCCGGGGTCTCCGGCGACCACAACCCGATCCATCTCTACGCCCTGACGGCGAAGGCGTTCGGCTTCCCCCGCCAGATCGCGCACGGCATGTGGTCGATGGCGCGCTGCGTCGGCGCCCTCGAGAACCGGCTGCCGGATGCGGTGACGGTCGCCGTGGCCTTCAAGAAGCCGATCCTGCTGCCGGGCACCGTCGATCTGGGGACCCGCCGGACCGACGACGGCTGGGCGTTCTCGCTCAGCTCATCCAGGAGCGGCGCGCCCCACCTCGCCGGCGCGGCCCGTCCGTCCTGACCGTTGCGTCAGGCCTGCCCCGGGCCCTCGTAGCCGTCGTCGCGCTGGCGGATCAGCCCCTCCTGGGCGGTGGTGGCGACGAGCGTCCCGTCCTCGGAGAAGATCCGGCCGAAGGCCAGGCCGCGCGCGCCCTGAGCGGTCGGCGACCACTGGTCGTAGAGCCACCACCGGTCGGCACGGAACGGTCGGTGGAACCAGATCGTGTGGTCCAGCGACGCCATCTGCGTCTTCGCCGGGTTGCCGCCGTGAGCGGCCAGCGCGGCGCCGAGCAGGCTGACGTCGCTGGCGTAGGTGAACGCCGCGGTGTGCATCACCGGATCGTCGCCGAGCCCCTCGCGGAGCCGGACCCACATCCGGGCCTGGGAGACGTGCCCGCCGTCGGACTCCAGGCCGTAGCGGGTGTTGCCGAGCCAGCGGACGTCGAGCGAGCCCCACTCCTTGCCGAGCGCGTCCGCTTCGGCGTTGCCGCCCTTGCGCATCACCTCGACCAGGTCGAAGCCGGTCTCCGGAGCACCGACCGACGGCATCAGGTCCTGGTGCTCGTAGCCGTCCTCGGGCTGCTGGAAGTTCAGGGTCTGGTAGTAGATCGGCCGGCCGTGCTGGCGGGCCACGACCCGGCGGGTGAGGAACGAGCGACCGTCGCGGATCCGCTCCACGTCGTACACGATCGGCACGGCGTAGTCGCCCGGGAGCAGGAAGTAGGAGTGCAGCGAGTGCACGGCGTACTCCGGCGACACGGTGCGGACGCCCGCCATCAGGGCCTGCGCCGCGACCTGGCCGCCGTAGACGCGGGGTCGCTCCGACTCGGGCTGGTGTCCCCGGAACAGGTCGACGTCGATCTGCTCGAGGTCGAGCAGCTCGACCAGCTCCCGGGTCGGGTTCATCCCGGCCGCGCTCACGAGGCGGCCTTCCGGGACCGGATCACGGCTTCCTGGGCGACCGACGCGACCAGCTCACCGCTCTCGCTGAACACCCGGGCCAGGACGAGGCCGCGGCCGCTGACCGCGGCCGGGGAGACCTGGTCGTAGAGCCACCACTCGTCCGCCCGGAACGGCCGGTGGAACCAGATCGTGTGGTCCAGGGAGGCGACGAACGTCTCCCCGGACGTGAAGGAGAGGTCGTGCGCGCTCAGCGCCGCACCCATCAGGGTCATGTCGGAGAGGTAGGTGAACGCCGCGGTGTGCATCGCCGGGTCGTCGGGCAGGCGCGAGGAGACCCGCAGCCAGACCCGCTGCCGCCCCGGGCGCTCCGGGTCGGGCTCGAGGTGACCGTCGGCCGAGGTGCCGACCGCGCGCAGGTCGGCGACGTCCCACTCCTCGTCGTGCTCCTCGTCATGCGCCCCGCGTTCGACCGAACGGGCCTCGGACGGCGCCGGGACGTCCGGCATCGGCTCCTGGTGGTCCAGACCCGGCTCGTCGACGTGGAAGTTCAGGGTCTGGGCGTAGATCGGGCGCCCGTGCTGCTGCGCGATCACCCGGCGCGTCACGAACGACCGGCCGTCTCGGAGGTTGTCGACGTCGTAGATCGTCGGCACGCTCGGGTCGCCGGGCTGGAGGAAGTAGGAGTGCAGCGAGTGCACGTGGAAGGCCGGGTCGACGGTGCGCGATGCGGCGACCAGCGCCTGCGCGGCCACCTGCCCGCCGAACACCATCGGCCGCGTGGTCGGCATCTGGGCGCCGCGGAACAGGTCGTCGTCGATCATCTCGAGGTCGAGCAGCGCCATCAGCTCCTCGGCGTTGCGCGGCATCAGGAGCCCTGCTCGTCGTCGGCGGCCGGGCCCGCGGGCCCATCGGGGCCGTCCGGGCCGTCGGGCCCGTCGAGACCGGCGAGGAACCGCTCGAACTCCTGGCCGAGCTCGTCGCCCGTGGGCAGCGGCTGGTCCCGGGCGAGCAGGCTCGAGCCGCTGTCCTCGGCGCGCTCGAACGCGTCGTACTGCTGCTCGAGGGCCTCGACGACGTCGGCGACCTCCTGGTTGGCCGTGAGGTAGCGGCTGATCTCCGCCTCCCGGTCCTCGGCCTCGGCGCGCAGACCGGACAGGTCGATGGTCAGCCGGCCGGCGATCTCGACCTGCTCCAGCAGCGCTGCCGATGCCTTCGGGTAGTCCATCTGCGCCAGGTAGTGCGGCACGTGCGCGACGAAGCCGAGCGCGTCGTGCCCGGACTCGCCGAGCCGGATCTCCAGCAGCGCCTGGGCGCTGCTCGGGATCCGGAGCTCGCCGCGCCACGGGCTCTCGCCGGTCAGCAGCCCGGGGTTGTTGGCGTGGTGGGTGATCGCGATCGGCCGGGTGTGCGGCACGGCCATCGGCACCGAGCCCATCCCGACGACCCGCGTCACCCCGAAACGCTCCACGACCTCACGGACGGCCACGCAGAACGCCTCCCAGCGCGCGTCGGGCTCGGGGCCCAGCAGCAGGAGGTACGGCGTGCCGCCGGTGTCGTGGAGCAGCCGCACGACCAGGCGCGGCGCGTCGTACGCCGCGTAGTGGTCGCGGATGAACGACATCGGCGGTCGTCGCGCGCGGTAGTCGTGCAGCTCGTCGACGTCGAAGGTCGCGACCACGGGGCCGTCGGAGAGGTCGACGAGGTGCTGGGCGGCACGGCTCGCCGCGTTGCCGGCGTCGAGGAAGCCGTCGAGCACCAGCACCATCGTCAGCGATGACAGGTCGTCGAGCTCGGGCACGTCATCGACGATGTGGACCAGGCGCTCAGGCATGCGGCACAGCGTAGTGGCGAGGGCGAGGTCACACCTGCCCCGGGTGCCGGCATTGTTACTCCAGGGTAACCTCTGGGTGTCCCCCCGACTCGACCAAGGAGACCCCACCGATGAGCGGTTCCCGACAGCTGCGCGAGGTCGTCTTCGTCGACGGCGTTCGCACGCCGTTCGGCAAGGCCAAGGGCCAGTACGCCGAAACCCGTGCCGACGATCTCGTCATCAAGTGCATCCGCGAGCTGATGCGGCGCAACCCGTCGCTGCCGCCCGAGCGGGTCGACGAGGTGGCCGTCGCCGCCACCACCCAGATCGGCGACCAGGGGCTGACCATCGGCCGCACCGCCGCGCTGCTCTCCGGGCTCCCCCAGAGCGTCCCGGGCTTCGCCATCGACCGGATGTGCGCGGGCGCGATGACCGCCGTGACCACGACCGCGTCGGGCATCGCCTTCGGCGCCTACGACGTGGCCATCGCCGGCGGCGTGGAGCACATGGGCCGGCACCCCATGGGCGAGGGAGTCGACCCGAACCCGCGGATCATGTCCGAGCGGATCGTCGACCCCGACGCGCTGGTGATGGGCAAGACGGCCGAGAACCTCCATGACCGCTACCCGACGATCACCAAGGAGCGCGTCGACGCCTACGCCGTCCGCTCCCAGGACAAGACCGCCGCGGCCTACGACGCCGGGAGGATCCAGCCCGACCTGGTGCCGGTCGCGACCCGCTCCGAGGAGCTCGGCTGGGGCCTGGCCAGCACCGACGAGCCGATGCGCCCGGGCACGAGCATGGAGTCGCTCGCAGCGCTCAAGACGCCCTTCCGCCCCCACGGCAAGGTCACGGCGGGCAACGCCGCGGGCATCAACGACGGCGCCACCGCGGCGCTGCTCGCCGACGAGGAGACCGCGCGCGAGCTCGGGCTGCCGGTGAAGATGCGGCTGGTGTCGTACTCCTTCGTCGGGGTCGAGCCCGAGGTCATGGGCGCCGGACCGATCCCCGCGACCGAGAAGGCGCTCAAGCAGGCCGGCCTCACCATCGACGAGATCGGCGCGTTCGAGGTCAACGAGGCGTTCGCCGTGCAGGTGCTGGCGTTCCTCGAGCACTTCGGCATCGCCGACGACGACCCGCGGGTCAACCCCTACGGCGGCGCGATCGCGATGGGCCACCCGCTGGCCTCCTCCGGCGTGCGGCTGATGACCCAGCTGGCGCGGTCCTTCGAGGAGCACCCCGAGGTGCGCTACGGGCTGACCACCATGTGCATCGGCATCGGCATGGGCGGCACCGTGATCTGGGAGAACCCGCACTGGACCGGAACCGACGAGAAGGGCGCCGCCTGATGAGCATCGAGAACCTGATCACCCGCGCCCGGGAGATGTCCTCGGACGCCGAGCGCGTCACCGAGGCCCGCCTGCGCAAGGTCGTCCTCCCCCGGGCCGGCACGCTGGGCCTGATCACCCTCGACAACGGCGAGGACCACACCAAGCCCAACACCTTCGGGCCGCGCTCGCTGCTCGCGCTCAACGAGGCGATCGACGCCGCACTGGCGGACGACGACATCGTCGCCATCGGCGTGACCGGGAAGCCCTTCATCCTCGCGGCCGGTGCCGACCTCACCTCGATCTCCGGCGGCGGCCCCGACGGCGTGCGCGTGGTGGCCGAACTCGGTCACGCGGTCTTCCGCAAGCTCGGCGACGGAGGCAAGCCGTCGTTCGGCTTCGTCAACGGCCTCGCGCTGGGCGGTGGCCTCGAGGTCGCCCTGCACTGCAGCTACCGGACCGTCATGGACAGCGCTCCGGCGCTCGGTCTGCCCGAGGTCATGCTCGGCCTCGTGCCCGGCTGGGGAGGCGCCTACCTGGTGCCCAACCTGCTGGGAGCAGACAAGGCGGTGACCGTGATCCTCGAGAACCCGCTCAACAACGGCAAGACGCTCTCCGGCGCCGCGGCCTACGAGCTCGGCCTCGCCGACGCGCTCTTCGAGGGCGCCGACTTCCTCGAGCAGTCGCTGCTCTGGGCCGACGCGGTGCTCGCCGGCGAGATCGCCGTCGAGCGACCCAAGGTCGACCGCGGCGACGCATGGGACGCCGCCCTGGAGCGCGCCCGCGCGCTCGTGGCGGCCAAGACCGGCGGCGCCAGCCCGGCTGCGCTGCGGGCCGTCGAGCTCATCGAGGGGGCCCGCACCGCGACGCGCGACGAGGGCTTCGCGGCCGAGGACGCCGCCCTGGAGGCGATGTCGCACACGCCCGAGCTGCTCGCGTCGCTCTACGCCTTCGACCTGGTGCAGAAGCGCGCCAAGCGCCCCGCGGGAGCGCCGGACCGGTCGCTCGCGCGACCGGTCACGAAGGTCGGCATCGTCGGCGCGGGTCTGATGGCCAGCCAGCTGGCCCTGTTGTTCGTGCGTCGCCTCGAGGTGCCGGTCGTGCTGACCGACCTCGACCAGGACCGCGTCGACAAGGGTGTCGGCTACGTGCACGCCGAGATCGACAAGCTGCACGCCAAGGGCCGGATCAACGCCGACAAGGCCAACCGGCACAAGTCGCTCGTGACCGGGGCGGTCGACAAGGGCACCGTCTTCGCCGACGCCGACTTCGTGATCGAGGCCGTGTTCGAGGAGATGTCGGTCAAGAAGTCCGTCCTCGCCGACGTCGAGAAGGCCGTGTCGCCCGACTGCATCCTGGCGACCAACACCTCCTCGCTCTCGATCACCGAGATGGCGGCCGACCTCGAGCACCCCGAGCGGGTCGTCGGCTTCCACTTCTTCAACCCGGTCGCGGTGATGCCACTGCTGGAGATCGTGAAGGGCGAGCAGACCTCGGACGAGACCCTGGCGACGGCGTTCGCGACCGGCAAGGCACTGAAGAAGACCACCATCCTGGTCAACGACAGCCCGTCGTTCATCGTGAACCGGCTGCTCGGCCGCTTCATGGGCGAGGTCGGCAGGATCGTCGACGAGGGCACTCCGGTCCCCGTGGTCGACGGCGCCTTCGCCGGCGTCGCGCCGATGCCACCGTTCATGCTCCTGTCCCTGGTCGGCCCGGCCATCGCGCTGCACAACAACGAGACGCTGCACCGCGCCTTCCCCGACCGCTTCTACGTCTCCCCCGCCCTGGAACGGGTCGTGGCGGCGAAGAAGGCGGCGTACTACGGCCCCGACGGCTCCTTGGACCCCGAGGTCGAGGCGCTGCTGGAGCGGCCCGCGTCCCCGGTCGTCCTGGAGCCTGCCGAGGTGCGCACTCGCGTGCTGTCCGGACTCGCCGACGAGGCGCGCCGGATGCTCGACGAGGGCGTCGTCGTCGCGGCCCAGGATCTCGACCTCGCGATGATCACCGGAGCAGGGTTCTCGTTCTGGAACGGCGGCCTCACCATGCTGCTCGAGCGCGAGGGCCTCGGGCAGTTCCACTGAGATCCTCGCCGGGCCGTGCTTGACTGACGGCATGAGGCGCCTCCTCAGCGCAACCGTCGGGCTGATCGTCGTGGCCCTGCTGACCGCCCAGTCCCCCGCCGTCGCGGCGCAGGACTGGGCGGTCAAGGCGCAGAAGCGGCTCAACTCCCTCGGCTGCCAGGCCGGCCCGCCGAACGGCGAGATCGGGCAGCGGACCCGCTCGGCCGTGGTGCGCTTCCAGTCCCGCGCGACGATGAAGCAGGACGGTCACCTCACCCGCGCCACCCGCAAGCGGCTGCGCGCCGACAACGCGCCCCGCTGCGACCGACGTCCGGTGCCGGCGGCCTCCGGCTCGGGGCGCCGGATCGTCATCTCGCAGCGCCAGAACTGGGTCTGGCTGGTCGGCCATCGTGGCCGCTCCTTCGCCCAGGGCGGCATGGTCGACAACCCCCAGGTGCTCTCACGCGGCTCCTACGGCGTCGGGTCGTACTGCGACCGGACCGCACGGATCCGGCTCAACCAGTCGACCGGCGGAACCCTCTGGCTGGACAACTTCGTGCGCTTCGCGCCCTGCGGGATCGGCTTCCACCGGATCCCGCGCTACAAGTCGAACGGCAACCAGATCCACGCCGACTGGATCCTCGGCACCGACATGGCGACCTCGCACGGCTGCATCCGGCTCAGCCGCGAGCTCTCCGGCAAGGTCTGGCGGTTCACCACCCGGCGTACGCCGGTCCGGGTGGTCTGAGCGGGTTCAGGACCCCGACCGGGCACCCGCATGATGTACTCGGTCACTATGCGCCGCCGCGTCGTGCCCCTGGTGGGGCTGCTTGCCGCCGGGATCATCCTGGCCGCCTCTCTTGCCGACCCCTCCTTGCCCGCCATCGCGGCCGGCGACCGCGACGACTCGCGTGGGTCCCCGGCGGTGGCAGCGGTCAGCACCCAGGCGCAGATGACGCTCGATCCCCGGCGGGGCCGCACCGACCAGCAGCCCCAACCGGTCGCACGCCGGCAGGCTCGACCCAACATCTTGATGTTCGTGACCGACGACATGCGCGCCGACGAGCTGAAGTACATGCCGAAGGTCCGGAGCCTGCTGGGCACGAACGGCACGACCTGGACCAACTCGGTGTCGCCGTACCCGCTCTGCTGCCCCGCGCGGGCCTCGATCTTCAGCGGGCAGTACACCCACAACCACCGGGTCTACTCCCACAAGGACCCCTACGGCTTCAACGCCTTCGACGACCGCCGGACCCTGGCCACCTTGCTCCAGGACGCCGGCTACCGCACGGCACTGCTCGGGAAGTACCTCAACGGCTACGGCGATCAGCCGCTGCACGGCAAGACGTCCGGGCGGTCGGTCCGCTACACCCCACCGGGCTGGAACGACTGGCAGGGTGCGATCACCGGCGGGCTGGCCAACTCACGCTTCGACGGCGGCGCCTACCGCTACTGGGACACGACCCTGAGCCGGAACCGGGGCCGCGGCTTCAAGAACCTCTCGATGTACCAGACCTACGGCTACGGCAAGATCGAGAAGCGCTTCGTCGCGCGGGCGGCCAGGTCGAGTCGTCCCTTCTTCTCCTACGTCGGCTTCACCGCCCCTCACCACGGCACCCCCCGTGACCCCGACGACCCCGGTCCGGTCACCCGCGACGACGGCCAGGTCCAGAAGTTCAAGTCGCCGGCGGTCCCCGAGCCGTTGCGCGGCACCTTCGACTGGGTCATCTCCGCCGCACCCGGGGCCGACTGGCACGACCCGGACCCGAGCGACCAGCCCGAGGAGATGCAGCCGGGCCAGATGAACCCGCCGAACGCAGCAGAGCGCGCCGCCATGACGGAGATCACCCGTCAGCGCGCCGAGTCCCTCAAGGCCGTCGACAACACCATCGCCGACGTCCTCGCCACCTTGGAGTCGAGCGGCGAGCTCGATCGGACCTACATCATCTTCACCTCGGACAACGGCTACTTCCTCGGCGAGCAGGGCATCCGGCAGGGCAAGGTCCTGCCCTACGAGTCCGCACTCCGCACGCCGCTGCTCATCCGCGGCCCCGGGATCCCGAGGGGCGAGGTGCGCACCGACCCGTTCTCCTCGGTCGACTTCGCACCCACCATCTTGCGGATGGCCGGTCAGTCGGTCCCGTCCCGGATCGACGGCGGCTCCCGGCTCTCGGTCGCCAAGAACGGTGACCGCGGCTGGGTCCGTCCGGTGCTGGTCAACACCGGGCCGGCCTCGATCGTGCGCGACACCGACGACTCCGCGCGTGTTCTCGAAACCGATGATCCGGGAGCACCGGACAAGCGCTACCTGCTCGGGGTCCGGACCGGGCGCTACCTGTACACGGAGCGGGCGAGCGGCTTCAAGGAGCTCTACGACGTCCTGGTCGACCCGAACCAGTACGACAACCTGATCGACGACCCGGCCCATCAGGACGTGCGCGTGGCACTGCGCGACCAGCTCGAGCAGATCCGCTCGTGCTCGGGGCGGTCGTGTCGTCCCCGGCTGCCCGCGAGCCTGCGCACCGGCCCCTGACAGCGGGCCCTGACAGCGGGCCCTGACAGCGGGACGGCGCGGGACCGCGCCGTCAGGCCCCTCCCCCCAGCCCGGCGTCGCGAGCGCGGATGATCGCCTCCGCCCGGTCTGCGGCCTGGAGCTTGGCGAGGATGGTGGAGACGTTGTTGCGCACGGTCTTCGGCGCGAGGAACAGCGCCGAGGCGATCTGGGCGTTGTTCCTGCCCGAGGCGATCAGGTCGAGCACCTCGAGCTCGCGCTCGGTCAGCTGGGGGAAGGCCGAGCGGTCCGGCGTCGAGGCTCCGGAGAGCAGGTCGGCGATCCGCAGCGCGAGCGAGGCACCGAAGACCAGACCTCCGGCTTGCACGGTCGAGATCGCGCGGGCGACCTCGTCCTGGCTCGCCCCCTTGACCAGATAGCCCCGGGCGCCGGCACGCATCGCGGCGAGCACGGTGCCGTCCTCCTCGCCCATGGTGAACACCAGCACCCGGACCTCGGGGAGCGTCTCGGCCAGGCGCCGGGTCGCGTCGATGCCGTTCATGACCGGCATCTGCAGGTCCATCACGACCACGTCCGGCCGGTGCTCGGTCGCGAGGGCGACCGCCTCGGCCCCGTCCGCGGCGGTCGCGACCACCGTGACGTCGGACCGGGTGGCCAGCAGCGACGCGAGGCCGTCGCGGAAGACCGGGTGGTCGTCGGCGATCAGGACGCGGACCGGCTCGCTCACTGGTCCACCCTCCTCTCCCCGGGGGACTCCTCGACGCGGGTCCGATCGATCGGCAGCCAGGCCCGCACGCGGGTGCCGCCACCGGGTGGGCAGGTGATCTCGGTGTGGCCGCCGAGCTCCTCGGCCCGCTCCCGGATCGACCGTAGCCCGACGCCGGCCGCCACCTCGGGATCGATGCCGGAGCCGTCGTCGACGATCTCCACCAGCAGCGTGTGGGCACCACCGACCAGGCGCACGTCGGCCCGCCGGGCCCCGGCGTGCCGGGCGGTGTTGGTGAGCGCCTCGGAGGCGATCCGGTAGACCGCGACCTCGACCGCCGCGGACAGCCCCGGCACGGTGTCGGCCGTCACCGTGACGGCGAGGTCCGAGGAGCTCATCCGCTCCGCCTGCTGGTCGAGCGCGGCGAGCAGCCCGAGATCGTCGAGCGCCGGCGGCCGAAGGCCCTGGACCAGCCGGCGTACGTCGGCGAGCGCGTCGGTCACGTCCCGACGGGACTGGGCGACCAGTCGTCGAGTCGACTCGGGGTCACGATCCAGCGCGTTGCCGGCGGCGTCGAGCCGCATCGCGACCCCACCGAGCACCGGGCCGAGCCCATCGTGCAGGTCGCGCCGGATCCGGCGGCGGTCCTCCTCGCGGGCGAGCACCAGCTGCTCGCGGGACTGCTGGAGGTCGTCGGCCAGGCGCGCACCGCGAACCGCCATCGCCGCCTGCCGGACCAGGTCGAAGAGCAGCGCCTGGTCACGCCTGCTGAGCATCGAGCGCACCCCTCGGGCGGGGAGCTCCAGGCGACCGATGTCCTCCTCGCCGTAGCGGATCGGCACCTCGCGGACCTCTGCGGGACGCGTGCCATGGGTGGCGGCGACGGTGCTGCCACCCTGGCCGAGGACCTCCACGCGGACGTAGTCGAGCTTGAACGCCGACGCCACCTCGGCCGCCAGGGTCGGCAGCTGGTCGCGGACGGCGGTGGTCTCCTCGAGCCGGGCGGCGAGATCGGCGACCACGGAGTACCGGTCCCCGCGCCGGCCGACGAGCGCCCGTCGTACCAGCGCGGAGATCCAGCCGCGCACCGGCGCGTAGAGCGTGACGGCGACCAGCAGCAGGATCAGCGTCGCGTCGCGCTCGGTCAGGCGGTCGCCGAGCAGCGCGTCGAGCCCGGCCACCAGCGCGATGTCGAGGGTGATGACCACGCCGGCGACGCTCGCCCACACGAGGGTGCCGCCCATCAGGGCGTCCACGTCGCCGAGCTCGGGGTCGAGGATGCCGATCGCGATCGACACCCCGGTGAGCGCGATCGCCACGATCAGCGCGACCGTCACGACCCAGCCGTGGTGGAGCACCAGCGCGATGCCGGAGACCACGACGCAGACGACCGCGGCCCAGACCAGCCACCGGAGCTGGAGCCGCTCCCGACCGCTCGCCCGGCGCTGGCGCGCGAACAGGACGAGGACGGCGAGCGGCAGCGACAGCAGCGTGAGCACCCGCCCGACGGTGAGCAGCGCGACGTAGACGTCACCGGCCACCGGGAGCTCCGGCATCCCGGTCTCCATCGGCATCTCGTATCCGTCCGCCGTCAGTGCCGCGACCGGCGCGAAGAGCAGCAGCACCGGCATGGCGCACGCCATCGCGATGACGACGATGCTCACCGCGCGCCACCGCCCGCCCATCAGCCGACCGGTCGGGTAGAGGACGAGCACGAGCGGGAGCCCGACGAGCAGGAAGGCGCCCAGCTGGGCCACGACCCAGACCGCGAACCCGGTCAGCGGGAGGGGCGGTGTCGACGCCATCCCGTACGCCGCCCACGACTCGCACAGCCCGTCGAAGGCCCACAGCAGGCCGGTGAGGGTGACCACCCAGGCCACCGGGTGGCGCGGGTGGCGCCACAGCACCGGGACCTGGGTCGCGACCACGACCGCACCGACGCAACCGGCGAGCGTCCCCCACCCCATCATCGCCCGGGCCCGGTCGGCCGGGTCGTTGAGGACGTCGAGGGCCAGGCAGAGCCCGACCATCAGCAGCGCCAGCGCCGAGACGACGACAGCGGGCACACGGGCAGGGGTCACCGCAGCAGTATCGGGCGATCGGGGTCCCGTCGTCCCGGGATCAGCGTCCCGCGGAGACGGGACAGCCACGCGGGGCCGGACGAGGGACCGCGACCCCTGCCGCCCGGGCCGCCGGCCCACGCAGAGTTCGGGCACCGGCAGCGACGAGGCTGCCCCACACCCGAGGAGATCCACCATGACCGTCGAGCAGACCCCGGCGCCTGCCCGCTCCGACGTACGCCGCCCGACCCCTGCGCCCCCGGCGCCCACCCGTCCCTTCGTCAGGCGCGGGCTGCTGCTGACGGCCGGCGCGGCCGCCTGGGCCGCCGCGATCGCGGTCATCGGGGTCGACCCGGGCGAGAGGACGGGCGATCTCATCGCCTACGGCGTCGGCTCCGGCCTGTTCCAGCTCGGCCTGCTGGGCCTGCTCACCGTGCTGTGGCAGACCCGGGCCCTCGGCGAGGGCCGCCTGGCCCGCTTCTTCCTGCGGGTCGAGGTCGTCCTCGTCACCCTCGCCCTGGCCTCGACGACCGTCGACGCCCTCGGCGTCTCCGACCTGGACCGGCTCGGCTGGATCCTGCTGGACGCCTGCTGGCCGCTCTCGATGCTGGGCATGTTCCTGATCGGCATCCGGATCGCCGTCCACGGCAAGTGGCGGGGCGTCTCGCGCTGGTGGCCGATGGTCGCCGAGAGCTGGGCGCTCGTGGTGATCCCGACGCTGAACATCGCCGGTGAGACCGCCGCGGGCGTCGTGGCCGCACTCCACCTCCTGGTCGGCTACGCCGTGCTCGGGGTGATCGTGGCGCTCAAGCGGGCCTGAGGTTGGCGTCGAGACACCTGAGAGGGCCCCTGGGAGTGACCTCTGGGGGCCATCTCAGGTGTCTCGACGTCCCCCGGCGTCAGCCGGGCCCTCAGCTCGAGGCGGGGTCGTAGAGGCTCAGGATCAACCGCGCCGCCTGATCCGCGAGCTCACGGGTGCTGGTGCCGAACTGCACCCGCAGCACCCGGTCGGGGTCGGCGTCCGGCTCCGCCATCGCGTCGAGGAGCTGCCAGGGGGCGTCGTCGCCGTAGGCATCGGCGACGTACTCGATCGCCCACCACGCCAGGCCGTAGTGGGCGTCGGAGTCCTGGTCGTTGAACGTCTCGTCCTCGGGCAGGCCGGCTCCGGCGGCCGCGGCGAGCACGGCCCCTCGGGAGATCCGGCGGTCCTGCGGCGCCAGGGGGCGCACGGCGACGTACTCAGCGACGCCCTCGGAGAGCCACACCGGCACGTGGTCGTCGCGGGTGCCGACGGCGACGTGGGTGAGCTCGTGGCGGACCAGGCGGTCACGCTCGCCGCCGGGCTGGGCCAGCATCCGGGGGTTGAGCGCGAAGCGCGTGCTCTCCCCCACCGGGAAGGCCACTGCGTCCAGGTCCTCGGGGTCGTCGCCCGGCACGTCGCGGAGCCCGTCGAAGTACGCCGGGTCGGCGAGCGCGTAGAGGACCACCGACCGGGTCCAGTCGTAGGGCACCTGCGCGGCGACGGAGGCGAGGCCGCTCTCGACCGAGCTCAGCAGCTCCGGCGCGGCGTCGATGCTCCCGCTGTCGAAGATCCCCAGCACCCCCGCGCCCTCGCGGACCTCGACCGGACCCCGGTCCCACGGCTGCGGCTCCTGCTCGTCGACGGCGGTGAGCAGGAACCTGCCGGGGCGACGAGCAGCCGGACGGAAGCGGTAGCGGCCCTCGGTGGTGACCGGCGCCGCGTCGTACCCCTCGAGCAGGAGGGTGGTCTCGACCGTCGCGGTGTAGCTCGTGCCGTCGCGGACGATGCTGGCGGGGTCGAGCCGGTAGCCGAGCCTGCCGACCGGGAGCTGGGCGAGGTTGTCGAACCAGACCTGCTGCCGCTCGCGGAACGCGGGTCTGCCCGCGAGCCGCCGGTCGAAGGCGTCCGCGTCCTCCTGGCGTACGGCGCGGGCACGGGCGTCCAGGGCTCGCGAGGCGGCCCGGGCGACGTCCGTCGGCGTCGGCTGCGCCGACTCGGTCTCGTCCTCGGACGAGCAGCCTGCGAGCGCCGCGAGCAGCAGCACCGCGGCCAGCAGCGTGCGGCTACCTCGTCTGCTCGGCATCGACGGGAGAACGATCGGCCGGATCCTCGGTCATGCGATGGATCGAGCTCGTCGAGATGTCCTCCACGATGCCGAGCGCGATGGCCTGGGGGGTGAGGCCGATCCGCTCGAGGATCGCCGCGCGCTTGGCGTGAGCGAGGAACTCCTGCGGGATGCCGTGCAGGCGCACCGGGGTGTGCACGCCCGCGGCGTTCAGGGTCTGGAGCAGGACGGCTCCGCAGCCGCCGGTCTCGCCGTTGTCCTCGATGCTGACCACGAGCCGGTGCTGGCGGGCGAGCTCGATGATCGCGGGGTCGACCGGCTTGACCCAGCGCGGGTCGACCACGGTGACGCCGATGCCCTGGGCGATCAGCCGGTCGGCCACCTCGACGGCGACCGTGGCCATCGAGCCGACCGCGACGACCAGGACGTCCTTGCTGCCGTTGCGGACCAGGACGTCGGCCCCACCGGCCTTGCCGACCGCCTCGATGTCCTCGGGCGGCGGGCCCTTCGGGTAGCGCACCACGGTCGGGGCGTCGTCGACGTCGACCGCCTCGTTGACCAGCTCGCGCAGCCGGGTGGCGTCGCGTGGCGCGGCGAGTCGCAGGCTCGGGACCACCTGGAGGATCGACATGTCCCACATGCCGTTGTGGCTGGCGCCGTCGTCGCCGGTCACTCCGGAGCGGTCCAGGACGAAGGTGACCCCGCACTTGTGCAGCGCGACGTCCATCAGCACCTGGTCGAAGGCGCGGTTGAGGAACGTGCCGTAGACGGCGAAGACGGGGTGCAGGCCACCGAGCGCGAGGCCAGCGGCCGAGGTGGTGGCGTGCTGCTCGGCGATGCCGACGTCGAAGGTGCGCTCGGGGAAGCGGGCCTCGAAGGCGTCCAGGCCGACCGGGTGCATCATCGCGGCCGTGATGGCGACGACGTCGGGGCGGCGCTGCCCGATCTCGACCATCGTGTCGGAGAAGTGGTCGGTCCAGATCCTGCCCTTCGGCTTCTCCGCGCCGGTCTGGACGTCGAACGGCCCCGGACCGTGGAACTGGTCGGCCTCGTGGCGCTCGGCCGGGTCGTAGCCGTAGCCCTTGCGGGTCAGCGCGTGCACGATGACCGGGCCGTTGAAGCGCTTGGCCTGGGCGAGCACCTGCTCCATCGCGGCGCGGTCGTGGCCGTCGACGGGACCGACGTACTTGAGCCCGAGGTCCTCGAAGAGTCCCTGGGGGGCGACGGCGTCCTTGACACCCTTCTTCATCGCGTGGAGGGCGTCGTACGCCGCCGGCCCGACTCCCGGGACGGCGTTGAGCCGGCGCTTGACCAGGTCGAGCACGTGCTCGTAGCGCGGGTTGGTCCGCAGCCGGGTGAGCGCGGTGGCGAGGCCGCCGATCGTCGGGGTGTAGGAGCGGCCGTTGTCGTTGACGACGATGACCAGCTTGCTTCCGGTCGCGATCGCGATGTTGTTCAGGGCCTCCCAGGCCATCCCTCCGGTGAGGGCACCGTCCCCGATGACGGCCACGACGTGCCGGTCCTCGCCCCGGATCGTGTAGGCCTTCGCCAGCCCGTCGGCGTAGCTGAGCGCAGTGGAGGCGTGGGAGTTCTCGACGATGTCGTGGTCGGACTCCGCCTGGCTCGGGTAGCCGCTCACGCCCCCCTCCTGGCGGAGCTTCTCGAACCCGGCCTTGCGACCGGTCAGCAGCTTGTGGACGTAGGCCTGGTGACCGGTGTCGAAGACGATCCGGTCGTGCGGCGAGTCGAAGACCCGGTGCAGCGCCATCGTCAGCTCGACGACGCCGAGGTTGGGGCCGATGTGGCCGCCGGTGCGGGCGCAGGTCGCGATCAGGAAGTCGCGGATCTCGGTGGCCAGAGCGTCCAGCTGCGTGTCATCGAGGCTGCGCAGGTCGCGCGGCGACGTGATCGAGTCGAGAGTGCCCATAGCGGCCGAGTCTAGGTGATCAGAGCTCCACGACCGCGATGGCGGGCTCGTGCAGGCTGCCCAGCCAGAGCCGGCCGTCGTGCTCGCGGACCCCGGTGACCATGTGATAGCCCGTGCCCGGCAGGTCGACGTCGTGCACGACCGTGCCGGCGTCGTCGAGGGCCAGGGCGCGGATCGTGCGCTGGGGCTTCGGCTGCAGCGGCTCGGGGATCATCGTCACCGCGCGTCGCAGCGGACGCGGCGAGCGTTGGAGCCGTTCGACGACCGGGTCCGTCGGACTGGCGATCGAGACCCAGATCAGTCCGTCGCTGCCGCGCGCGATGTTGTCGGGATAGCCCGGCAGGTCCTGCGCGAGCAGGTCCCGGGTGCCGGCCCGCGGCCCGGTGATCCACCACCGGACGACCGTTCGCGCACCGGTCTCGGCCACCGCGACGTACGACTCGTCGGCGGCGAGCGCGACGCCGTTCGCGAAGGCGAGCCCGTCCAGGACCACCTCGGCGTGGCCGTCGGCGTCCAGGCGCGCCAGTCGCCCCGTGCGGGTGTCCTGGACGAAGTCGTCCTTCCACTGCTCGATGCCGAACCTCGTCGACGAGTCGCTGAACCACACGGTGCCGTCGCCCGCGATCGCCGCGTTGTTGCAGAACACCATCGGCACGTCGGACAGCCGATCGGTGACCGTCTCGATCCCGCCCGACCGTGGGTCGATGCGCAGCACGCCCCGGTGTGCGTCGCAGACCAGGAGCCGACCGTCGTGGTCGATCTCGATGCCGAGCGGGCGACCGCCGGTGTGGGCGATCCGGTCGATCCTGTTGCCGTCGTGGGACACCCGGAAGACCGAGCCGTCCTCGGTGCCGGTGAACACCGCGCCCTCGTCGGGCCCGGGTCCGCCGACGACGACGTCCTCCGCACCTGGGCCGGGGACGGGGATCACGGTGAGGGCGCTCATGGACCCCATCAGAGCAGTGAGCGCACCACGAGCACCAGGGTCGGCGCGCCCAGCGGCCCGACCGCTCCCGGCTCGAGGCCACCCTCAGGTGCGCAGCTCGCGATACTCCGAGGAGTCGAGGAAGTCCGGCACGATCATCGTCGCGGCCGCGGTGAGGTCGAGCTCGCGGGCCCGATCGGGGTCGACGAAGACGATCTGGCGCCCCTCCCCGACGACGATGTCGGCATCGGTCAGGGTGCTGGCGGCGTACCAGACCTGGGT
>JBAWHI010000213.1:0-15009 GCA_049593675.1 Nocardioides sp. | reverse complement strand
CGGTGCGCTCAGCGCACTGCTCGCGGCCGCGGGCGAGGACCCGACCGCGGACGTGTTGGGGCCCAAGCTGCGGGAGTGGCCGTCGCTGCGCCGACTGCTCGAGCTGGGTGTGACCATGTCGGGCACCGGCCGCCGGGAAACCGGTCTCGAGCGCGGGGAGTACGACCAGGGGCAGCACGACGAGGTCCGGGAGGTCCTCGCGGTCAACACCGCCGGCATGCTGGTGCGTCGCTCGGTCCTCGAGGAGCTCGGCGGGTTCGACGACCAGCTGCCGATCTTCGGCAACGACATCGACTTCGGCTGGCGCGCAGCGGCCGCCGGCCACCGAACACTGGTGGTGCCCCAGGCGATCGTCTTCCACGCCGAGGCTGCGCACCGCGGCGTCCGGCGGACCTCGCTGACGGGACGGCACACGCACTACCAGGAGCGCCGCGCCTCGCTCTACACGCTGCTCGCGAACGCGCGGGGCCGGGCGCTGCCGTGGCTCGTGGTGCGGATCTTCTTCGGGACGCTGCTGCGGATGGTGGGCTTCCTGGTGGTCAGGTCGGTCGGCGAGGCGCTCGACGACCTGGCCGCGCTGCTCAACCTCTATGCGCACCCCGGCCAGATCCGCGCTGCCCGCCGGGCCCGCCGGGCGACCGGCGACCCGGAGCGGGCCCGGCCCCTGCTCTCGCCCTGGTGGGTGCCCTACCGCCACGGCCTGGACTTCGTGGGAGACCTGGTCGCCGCGGCGACCAACCAGGCCTCGGACGTCGCCGAGCGGCGCCGGATCGCCGCGGCCGAGCAGGCTCCGGCGAGCACCGTCGCCCGAGCACGCACGGACGAGGACGAGTTCGTCGAGGACAGCGGGATCGTCGCCCGCTTCCTCACCAACCCGATCGCGCTCGCGCTGACGGCCTTCGTGCTGGTGGCGCTCGCCGCGGCACGCATGGCGCTGGAGCCGGTGTCGGGCGGGGGACTCTCGCCGGCACCCGCCGGCGTGGGCGACTGGTGGCGCCTGCAGTACGAGACGTGGCACCCGCTCGGGACCGGGACGGCCGTCCCCGCGCCGGCGTACCTCCTCCCGATGACGCTGGTCGCGACGGTGCTGCTCGGCAGCGCGAGCGCGGCGGTGTCGGCGGTCCTGGTGCTCGCCGTACCCGTGGGTCTGTGGGGCGCCTGGCGCTTCCTGCGGGTGGCCGGGCGGCTGGTGACGCCTGTCGGTGCGCCGCGCTGGGTGCTCCTCTGGGGAGCGACGACGTGGGCCCTGGCCCCGGTGGTCAGCGGGGCCTGGGGGGACGGCCGGCTCGGGATCGTGGTGGTCTCGGCGCTGCTGCCGTGGTTGGCGCACGCCGCGCTCGGCTTCGCCGACCCGGACGCCGACCATCGGTGGCGAGCGGCCTGGCGGACGGGCGCCCTGCTCGCCCTGACCTCGGCCTTCGCACCCGTCCTGTGGCTGTTCGCCGCACTGCTCGGCGCGGTCGTGATGGCCGCCGCGGCGATCATCGTGCGCGGCGCGGTGCGCGATCGATCGGTCTGGGGTCCGCCCGCGACCGCGATCGGCCTGGTCCCCTTGCTGCTCGCTCCGTGGTGGATCCCGGCGCTCCGGCGACTGGCGAGCGAGGGCCTGCTGCTCGACATCGGCCGGCTGCCGGCGCCGACGATCGACGGCCTCGGCCTCGCCGCGGGTCGCCTCGCCGACCTGGGGGCGCCGCCATGGATCGGTCTGCTGCTCGTCGCGCTGGCCCTGCTCGCCCTGCTGCCGCGGGCGACCCGGATCCCGGTCCTCGTCTGCTGGATCGTCGCCCTGGTCGCGGGTGCTCTCGCGGCGCTGCTCGGCACCGTCGAGCTGGACGTCGCCGCGACGACGGTGGGAGCCGGTCTCGGCGCGCTGCTCGTCGTGCTGCAGGGAGCGCTGGTGGTCGCGGCCGTGCTCGGTGCGGTGGGTGCCGCCCACGACCTGTCCTCGTGGCGTCGCGTGGTGGCCGGGGTGATCGCCATGGTCGCGATCGCGGTGCCGCTCGGCGGGCTGGCCTGGTGGTGGGCGGACTCGAACCCGGCGATCGAGGACGGC
This sequence comes from Nocardioides sp., assembly GCA_049593675.1. GTDB lineage: Bacteria > Actinomycetota > Actinomycetes > Propionibacteriales > Nocardioidaceae > Nocardioides. The sequence continues at coordinate 12,956 of JBAWHI010000213.1, read as the reverse complement.
ATCGACACCGACATCCCCGTCTACATGGTGCAGAGCTCGGAGCAGGGGCCCGAGCACGGGATCCTCGTCGTGCGCGGCAGCGTCGAGGACGGCCTGACCTACACGATCCGCCGCGGCGACGGGGTGACGCTGGGTGAGGACGAGGTCATCGCCCTCACCGCTGAGGACGACGACTTCACCGAGCTCGTGCGGGAGCTGGTGGCCCGCCCGACGCCGGAGGTGATCGACGAGCTGGGACGCAACGGGATCGAGTACCTCGTGCTGCCCTCGCCCGCCGACGGTGACGTCGCGGCCGTGCTGGACGCCGCACCGGGGCTGGTCCAGGCGAGCGCGGAGGAGCGCACCACGCGGGCCTGGCAGGTGGACCGTCCGCTGGACGGCGCGCTGCTGGAGGGGCCGGTCTCGTGGCTGCGGGTGGTGCTGCTCGTCGTCCAGGGCGTCGGGCTCCTGGTGGTCCTCGTGCTGTGCCTGCCCACGACGAACCGGAGGCGGTCGTGATGAGCCAGACCACCCCCGGCACTCCCGGCACTCCCGGCCGTCGGTCGTCCCGACGCGGCGGGCGCGTCAATGCCACCATCGTCCTGGCGATCGTCCTCCCGGTGCTGTGCGCCCTCGCCCTGTTCCTCGTCAGGCCCACAGATCCGGCAGTGCTGTCGGCGGAGCCGACCCGGACCGCGCTGAGCCGAGCGTCCCTGGTCTGTCCGTCCGGCACCCGCGACGTCCTGGTCTCGTCCGCGGCCGACGACGTGACCGGGGAGGTGCAGGTCGGGCTCGGGGAGGATCGCGCCGCATCGACGATCGCCTCGGGCGAGGTGACACCGGTCGAGGTCGGACGCGGTCCCGTCGTGGTCTCCGGTGAGGACGAGACGGCACCCGGTCTGGTCGCTGCACGGGTCACCGAGGACACCGCGGCGACCTGCCTCCCGCCGACGCCGACCTCCTGGTTCACGGGCGTGGGCACCGGCGCGGGGCACCGGTCCGTGCTCGAGCTCACCAACCCCGACTCCGGGACGGCGCTCGCGGACGTGACGGTCTATGGACGCAACGGGGTCGTCGACGCGCCCCGGCTGCGCGGCGTCTCCGTGCCCGGAGGCACGAGCGTCGAGCTCGACCTCGCCACCCTCGTGCCCCGTCGTGACGAGCTGTCGCTCGAGGTCGTGACCGGACGCGGCCGCATCGGTGCCACCCTGCTGGACCGGTTCGACCCGGTGGGTCGCGATGCCCTCGTCACCGACTGGCTCCCGGCGCAGACCGAGCCGGCGACCTCGCACCTGCTGCTCGGGCTCGCCCCCGGCGCCGACGCGCGGCGCAGCCTGATCATCGCCAACGGCGGCGCCGACCAGGTCCTCGCCACGCTCGAGGTCGTCACCGACGACTCGGTGTTCACACCGAAGGACGTGCCCGAGCTCCGCATCCCACCGCAGAGCACCGCGCGGCTCGAGCTCACCGGCGAGCTCGCGCAGCTGCTGGAGGACGGAGCCACCGGCCTGCAGGTGACCGCCAACGAGCCGGTGACCGCCAGCCTGCGCACCCGGACGGTGGACGACCTGTCGCTCGCCGTACCCGATCCGGAGCTGAGTGGCGCCGCCACCGTGCTCCTGCCCGAGGGGGGCGGCGATGTCGGCAAGGAGCTCCAGCTCTCCGGCGCCTCCGGCGCCGGTGTGGTCAAGGTCGTCGCCCGCTCGAGCGGGGGCAAGAAACTGGCCGCCAAACGGGTCGAGGTCGCGCCCGACCGTGGCTACTCGGTCACGCTGCCGTCGGGCGCCGTGCTCGTCACGGTGACGCCCGCGCGGACCACGATCTCCGGCGCGGTGCTCGTGTCCGGCGCCAGCACCACGGTCGTCCCGCTCCGGATGCCTGCCCTGAACGGGCTGGTTCCCGCGGTGCGGCCGGGGCTCCCGTAACGACGGCGACGTACCGGTCGGGTGGGCTGCCGGCTGGGCCCTGCGGATGTAACGCGGGGTTGTGTCTTCTAGGCACCCGAAATTTCGGGTGCCTAGAAGGAAGAACCCCGCGTTACATGCGACGGCGCGCGCGGACCGACCCTTGACGCAACCGGGCGAACGTCACGACCCTGGATCGCATGTCGCTGGCATCGAGTTGTGTGCGGTGCTCGGCACCGGTGGTGCCGTGCCCGGACCACGGTGCCCAGGCTGCGCTGTGGCGGCCTCAGGAGTCGTCCTACGATGCCTTCGCCGAGCACCTGGTGAAGGCCCGCCAGTTCCCCACCTACCTGCCCTGGCCGCTGAGCCCGGGGTGGAGCGTCACGGACTTCGCGACCGTGGCCGACGAGTCGACGGGCGCGCGCGCGACGTTGACCTGCTCCTCCGGCACCAGCGAGCTCGACGGGCCGGTGGACGTGATCGTGGTGGCCGAGGAGGCCGGCACGGGGCTCGGGAAGCGGTGCGCCGGCACTCGGTACGACGACCCGGGGGCTGAGATCGCGGACCGGGCGCCCACCGCACGGGTGCGGATCGGGAGCCACCCGGTCAACCTGTGGGACGTCTCGACCAGCATGTCGGACAGCGAGATCGACCGCTCGGTGCTGGCGGGGGAGGCGGCCGGTCGCTGGCTGTGGATCGTGCTGCGCCCCGCGTCGGCGCTCCTCCTGCTCCAGGCCGACTGGATCCTGCGAGACGTCTCCCGCATGGGGCCGCAGCTCGTGGAGCTGCCGTTCGGTGGTCACCGCGCCGGCTGGTGAAGGTGGCTGCGACACCCCGCTCCCCACGAGTCCGAGCGGGCACGCCCTAGGCTGCACGGGTGCGCATCGACCTCCACACGCACTCGCGTGCGAGCGACGGGACCGACACGCCCGCCGAGCTGGTGCGTGCGGCGGCCGAGGCCGGGATCGACGTCCTGGCCATCACCGACCACGACACCGCCGCCGGCTGGGCGGAGGCGCGGACCGCCGCCGACGACGTCGACCTCACCCTGGTGCCGGGCATGGAGATCAGCACCAACCACCACGGCCGCGGGGTGCACCTGCTCGCCTACTACCCGGACCCGACCTACCCGCCGCTCGCCGCCGAGCTCGACAAGGTGCTGCAGGGGCGGGCCGCACGCGTGCCCACGATGGTCTCCCGGCTGAACGAGCTCGGCATCGAGATCACCGCCGACGACGTGGCCCGCGCATCCGCCGGTGCCGTCGCCTCCGGCAGGCCGCACGTCGCGGACGCGCTGGTGACCCTCGGCGTCGTGCCCGACCGGACCGCGGCCTTCGACCGCTACCTGGGCTGGGGCCGGCCCGCGCACGTCGACCGCTATGCCGTCTCGCTCGAGACCGCGATCCGCGTGGTCGCTGAGTCCGGGGGGTCATCGGTCGTCGCACACCCGTGGGGACGCGGCGGCTACGGCCGACCCGACGAGCAGACCTTCGCAGCGCTCAAGGAGATCGGTCTCCTCGGCATCGAGGTCGACCACCAGGACCACGATCCCAGCGCACGCGAGCGGCTTCGCGCCATCGCGTGCGACCTCGACCTGGTCGTGACCGGGTCGAGCGACTACCACGGTGTCGGCAAGGCCGACCACGACCTCGGCTGCAACACCACGGCTCCGGAGGAGTACGAGCGGCTCATCGCCTCCCGAGCGACTGGAACCGCCTGAGCACGCCGGTCGGGACCAGGCGGGCGGCGGTGGCGATCGCCTTGTACTGCGAGCCGGGGATCGACCACACCTTGCCCTTCGCGTGGTCGGCGAGCGCCGTGGCGACCAGCTCGTCGGCGTCGAGCCACATGAAGTCGGGCGCCGAGTCGCGGCCCACGTCCATCCGCTGGTGGAACTCGGTCCTGGTGAACCCGGGGCACAGGCAGGTGACCGTGACCCCCTGGTCGCGGTACTCGTAGGCCGCCCACTCCGAGAAGGAGTTCACCCACGCCTTCGCCGCCGAGTAGGACCCACGGGGCAGGAACGACGCCACGCTCGAGACGTTGATGATGCCGCCGCTGCCGCGCGCCGACATCGGGGCCAGCGCGGCGTGGCTGAGTCGCATCACCGCGGTGACCAGCACGTCGAGCATCGCCTGCTCCTCATCGACGGCGTTGTCGAGGAACCGCTTCTTGAGGCCGAAGCCGGCGTTGTTGACCAGCAGGTCGACGGGCCGGTCGGCGTCCGCCAGCCGGGCCTCGACCGTGGCCAGCTCGCTCCGATCGGTGAGGTCTGCGGGCAGCACCTCCACCTGCACGCCGTACGTCGAGCGCAGGTCGGTGGCCTCCTGCTCGAGCCGCTCCCGGTCCCGCGCGACCAGCACCAGGTCGTGGCCCGCCGCGGCGAGCTGGTGGGCGAAGGAGCGGCCGATCCCGGCGGTGGGGCCGGTGACGAGTGCGGTGTGTCCAGACATGACCGCAAGTGAAGCAGGCGCCTGCGTCGAGTGCGCTGCGCGGTCGGGCATGATGGACCCGATGAGCACCACACTCGCGATCGCCAACCAGAAGGGCGGCGTCGCCAAGACGACCACCGTCGCCTCGGTGGGTGCCGCGCTCGCAGAGCTCGGTCACTCGGTGCTGCTGGTCGACCTCGACCCCCAGTCGTGCCTGACCTTCTCCCTCGGCATCGACCCCGAGGATCTCGAGCTCTCCATCCACCACGTGCTCACCAAGGGCCTGGACCCGGCCGAGGTCGTCATCGAGACCGAGGACGGCGTCGACCTGGTGCCGGCGACGATCGAGCTCGCCCGGGCGGAGGCGGAACTGCTGACCCGCACCGGCCGCGAGCACGTGCTGAGGTCGATGGTCGAGGACCTGGCCGAGGGCGAGCGCGAGTACGACTGGATCATCCTCGACTGCCCGCCGTCGCTCGGCGTGCTCACCGTCGCCGCCCTGACGGCCGCTGACGGCGTGCTGGTGCCGCTGCAGTGCGAGACGCTGTCCCACCGCGGGGTCGGGCAGCTGCTCGACACGGTGCACGACGTCCGCCGCTTCACCAATCGCGGCCTCGAGGTCTGGGGCGTGCTCCCGACCTTGTACGACGGGCGCACCAACCATGCCCGCACCGTGCTCGAGACGATCTCGGAGACCTACGACCTCGAGGTCATCGAGCCGCCGATCCCGAAGACGATCAAGTTCGCCGAGGCGCCCGCCGCGGGACGCTCGATCCTCGCCACCAGCCGCAGCAGCAAGGGCGCCCGCGCCTACCGGGAGGTGGCCGAGAACCTGGTGGCGCGCTCGAAGCGCCCGAAGGCGAAGGCGAAGAAGGCCAAGCGGTGAGCCGCCACCGCGCCCCGGTGCGGCCCCGCTACGGACGCCTGGCCGCCGTGACGTCGGCGCTGGCCATCACGGCGATCGCGGTGGCCGGCGGGTTCGGGATGCTCTCCTCGGCGGCCGGGGACGACCCGTCCACCGCTGCGGACCTGAGCACGGTCGCTGAGACGCCGTCACCGTCTCCCATGCAGACGCCCGAGCCGAGCTCGACCCCGACCTCCGACCCCGAGCCCGAGCCCGTGAAGACGCCCGTCGTCGCGGCCGAGCCGACGCTTCCACCGGACTCCGGGACCGGCAGACGGGTGGTGTTCAGCGAGGGCGAGCAGCGGGTCTGGCTGGTGAGCAAGGGAACGCAGGTCGAGCGGACCTACCCGGTGTCCGGGAGCGTCTACGACAACCTCGACCCCGGCACCTACGCGGTGTACTCCCGCTCCGAGCAGGCGTGGGGCATCGACGACTCCGGGACGATGCGCTACTTCGTGCGGTTCACGCAGGGCGACAACGCCGCGATCGGCTTCCACGACATCCCGGTCGCCGGAGGCGAGCCGGTGCAGTCCGTGGCCCAGCTGGGGACGCCGCTCTCGCACGGCTGCATCCGGCAGCGGCGCTCCGACGCGGTCGCGCTCTGGGAGTTCGCCCCCCTCGGCACGACCGTCGTCGTCACTGCCTGACGGCTACTCCGCGGCGGGAGCTGCCGGCTTCGAGCCGCCGGAGCGACGCCGGCGCCGACGGTTGCGGGTGCCGCTTCCGGAGCCGCTCCCCTCGGGCTTCTGCTCGCCGCCGTCCGCGGCGACGGTCTCGCCGCTGCGGGTGCGGGTGCGGTTGCGGTCCTGGTTGCGCTCGCGGGGCGCCCGCTCCTCGCGGGGCTTGCGCTCGACCGGCTTGGCGTCGACGATCCGGCCCTTGGTGCCCGGGGCGATGCCCTGGTCGTGGAAGAGGTGCTCGGAGGTGGAGTACGTCTCCAACGGCTCGTCGAAGGGCAGGTCGAGGGTCTTGTTGATCATCTTCCAGCGGTGCAGGTCCGCCCAGTCGACGAAGGTGATCGCGGTGCCCGTCGCGCCCGCACGCCCGGTGCGGCCGATGCGGTGCACGTAGGTCTTGTCGTCCTCGGGGCAGCTGTAGTTGATGACGTGCGAGACGCCCCGGACGTCGATCCCGCGGGCGGCCACGTCGGTCGCGACGAGGACCTGGATCTTGTCCTCGCGGAACTTGGTCAGGGCCTTCTCGCGGGCGATCTGGGCCATGTCGCCGTGCAACGGGCTGGCCTTGAAGCCGCGCTCGTCGAGGTCGTCGGCCACCCGCTGCGCCTGGCGCTTCGTGCGGGTGAAGACGATGAACTTGTCGGCGTCCTCCGACTGGAGCAGCCGGCCGATGATCTCCGGCTTGTCGAGGTCGTGGACCTGGTAGATGAACTGCGCGGTGGCGGGCACCGTCGCGTTCTCGTAGGACGACTCGGCGCGGATGTTCATGGGGTGGCGCATGTGGATGCGGGCCAGCGAGACGATCGCCGAGGGCATGGTCGCCGAGAACAGCATCGTCTGCCGGGTCTCGGGCGTCATCCGCAGGATCTTCTCGACGTCGGGCAGGAAGCCGAGGTCGAGCATCTCGTCGGCCTCGTCGAGCACGAGTGCGTGCACGTGGGAGAGGTCGAGCGAGCGACGGTTGGCCAGGTCGATGAGGCGACCGGGCGTGCCGACGACGATGTCGACGCCGGACTGGAGAGCCTCGAGCTGCGGCTCGTAGCCGACACCGCCGTAGACGGTGAGCACGCGCAGACCGAGGTCTTTGCTGGCGAGGTGGAGGTCGTTGGATACCTGGAGCGCGAGCTCGCGGGTCGGGGCGACGATCAGCGCCTGCGGCTTGCCCTGCGGCAGGTCGGCATAGGCAGGATCGGTCGGCGTGACGCTGCGCTGGAGGACGGGGATGCCGAACGCCAGCGTCTTGCCGGTGCCCGTGCGGGCCTGGCCGATCAGGTCGGTGCCCAGCAGCGCGACGGAGAGGGTCATCTCCTGGATGGCGAAGGGCGTGGTGATGTTGGCGCGCTCGAGCGCGTCGCAAATCTCGGGGAGCACCCCGAGCTCTCGGAACGTGGTCAGGGTCTTATCGCTTTCGTGAGTCAGCCGGGTGTCAACCGATTGAAGTCGGATGCGGCGGACTCGGAAGCGGTCTGCCGCGCACATACGGTGGGCCGCCCCGGATGGGTCAGAGGCGACCTCGATCGCGTGCAGTCTATCGGTAGGGTGCGAACGTGACCGCATCCACGCCCGTGGCGTTCGAGGACCCCCAATACAAAGAGGCGGTCGTGGACCTCCTCGGCGCGATCGCCTACGGAGAGATCTCCGCGTTCGAGCGGCTCGCCGAGGACGCGAAGCTGGCGCCCACGCTGGAGGACAAGGTCGCGATCGCCACCATGGCCGCCGCCGAGTTCGGCCACGTCGCCTGGCTCAACGAGCGGCTGGCCGCCCTGGGCGCGAACCCGTTCGAGGCGATGGCGCCGTTCCGGGAGCCGATCGACCGCTTCCACGACTACACGGCGCCGTCGGACTGGTACGAGGGGCTGATCAAGGCCTACGTCGGCGACGGGCTGGCCAACGACTTCTACCGCGAGATCGCGGCCTACCTCGACGCCGACACCCGCGACCTGATCGTCGCGTCCCTGGAGGACTCGGGGCACGCGGCCTTCGCCGTCGACCGGGTGCGGTCCGCGATCGCCGCCGACCCCCGCCTCGGCGGGCGGCTCGCGCTGTGGGGGCGCAGGTTGATGGGGGAGGCGCTCACCCAGGCCCAGCGGGTCGCGGCCGACCGCGACGCACTCTCGGCGCTGCTCGCCGGCGGCGTGGACCGGCCCGGGCTCGACCTGGCCGCGATCGGCCGGATGTTCACCCGGATCACCGAGCGGCACGCCGAGCGGATGGCCGAGCTGGGGCTGGCCAGCTGATCCCCGGCGGGTCTCAGCCGCGGAAGCCGACCTGACCGAGCGTGCCGTGGCCGATCTCGACGTAGGCCAGCTTCGCTGCCGGGACGATGACCCGGCGGCCCTTGGCGTCGGACAGGGCCAGGACGCCGTCGCCGGAGACGGCCTCGGCGACCAGCTTCTCGACGGTCTCGACGGACTCGTCGGTCTCGACGGTCAGCTCACGTGCGGCGTTCTGGATGCCGATCTTGACCTCCACGAGGTCCTCCTTCTGGTCGGGGGTGCTGCTGGCGCAGCTGGTTGATGCGGGCGGATCAGTGGTCGTCGGTGAGGGGGTAGCCCCGGATGCCACGCCAGGCCAGGCCCGCCACCAGCGCGGCGGCGTCGGACTTGCCGATGTCGCCGGGCTCCGAGAGCCAGAACCGGGCGCTGACCTGGGCCATTCCCACCAGGGAGACCGCGAGCAGCCGCGAGGCGTCGTCGGGCAGGCCGGTGTCGTCGCGGATGACGTGCGCCACCAGGGTGGCGGTCTCGGTGGTGACCCGGTCGACCTGCTCGCGCACGGCGGGCTCGTTGGTGAGGTCGGACTCGAACACCAGGCGGAACGCGCCGCTGTCGCCGGCGACGTACTCGTAGAAGACGTCCATCGTCGCCGCGACCCGGTGCTTGTTGTCCTGGGTCGACTCGAGCGCCGCACGGGTGTTGGCGATGATCGTGTCGCAGGACTGCTCGAGCAGGGCCAGGTAGAGATCGAGCTTGCCGGGGAAGTGCTGGTAGAGCACCGGCTTGGAGACGCCGGCCCGCTCGGCGATGTCGTCCATCGCGGCGGCGTGGTAGCCCTGGGCGACGAAGACCTCGAGGGCGGACTCCATCAGCTGCGCCCGGCGCTCGCGCCGCGGCATGCGGCCGCCGCGGGGACGGGTCGCGGGTTCGTCGTACTGCTCGGCGCTCACGCAGCGAACACTACCGGTGAGTTCACCGGGTCGTGGCCCCACGGTCAGCGCCTGCGGGACACGGCACGATCGTCCGGATGACGGGACGCCGCCCCGCGCGGCGGACCGCGGCGGGGAACATGGCGGGACGTGAGGTTGTTCGGATGGACGAACCGACCGATCATGGCCCGATCAAGGAGTGCTTACGTGTCCTATCCCGCGCTGGTGGAGCCTGCGGACGAGCTGACCATCGACGAGGTGCGCCGCTACAGCCGGCACCTGATCATCCCCGACGTGGGCATGACCGGTCAGAAGCGCCTCAAGAACGCCAAGGTGCTCGTGATCGGCGCCGGTGGCCTCGGCAGCCCCGCGCTGCTCTATCTCGCCGCCGCCGGGGTGCACACCATCGGCATCGCCGAGTTCGACGAGGTCGACGAGTCGAACCTGCAGCGCCAGATCATCCACGGCCAGTCGGACATCGGGAAGGCCAAGGGCCTGTCGGCCCAGGAGTCGATCGCCGAGGCGAACCCGTACGTCAACGTGACCCTGCACGAGCAGCGCCTCGACAACGACAACGTGATGGACGTGTTCCGCGGCTACGACCTGATCGTCGACGGGACCGACAACTTCGCGACCCGCTACATGGTCAACGACGCGGCGTACTTCCTCGGGATCCCGTACGTATGGGGCTCGATCTACCGCTTCGACGGCCAGGCCTCGGTCTTCGCGCCGTCGCTGGCCGACGACGCGCCGTGCTACCGCTGCCTCTACCCCGAGCCCCCGCCGCCGGGCATGGTCCCGAGCTGCGCCGAGGGCGGCGTGCTCGGCGTGCTGTGCGCGTCGATCGGGTCGATCCAGGTCAACGAGGCGATCAAGCTGCTCACGGGCATCGGCGAGCCGCTGGTCGGCAAGCTGATGATCTACGACGCCCTGGAGATGGAGTACCGCAAGCTCAAGGTCCGCAAGGACCCGAACTGCGCGCTCTGCGGCGAGAACCCCACCGTGACCGGGCTGATCGACTACGACGCGTTCTGCGGCGCGATCTCCGACGACGCGGCCGAGGCGGCCGCGGGCTCGACGATCTCGGTGACCCAGCTCGAGCACATGCTCAAGGAGCGGGAGGAGGGCACCCGCGACTTCATCCTGGTCGACGTGCGCGAGCCCAACGAGTTCGAGATCAACAAGATCCCCGGCTCGGTGCTCATCCCCAAGGGCGACTTCCTCAACGGGTCGGCGCTCGAGCAGCTGCCGAACGACAAGCAGGTCGTCATGCACTGCAAGTCCGGCGTCCGGTCCGCCGAGACGCTCGCGATCGTGAAGGGCGCCGGCTACGCCGACGCCGTGCACGTCGGGGGTGGCGTGGTCGCCTGGGTCAACCAGATCGACCCGTCCCAGCCGTCGTACTGAGACGCGGACTGAGGAGCCCAGCGCGCGGCGAGTAGCCCGAAAGGGCTACTCGCCCGTAACCCTTCTGTGTCAGTGGTCGTTGTCACCTCGTCCACTGCTCACCGATGCCGGTCGTCCCGGCACCACGACCGGGAGGGTCACCCACCCCATGCGCTTCTCCTCCAAGCACGCCATGGCCGCCACCGCACTGCTCAGCGGCGGCGTCGTCGCAGCCGCCCTGTCGACGGCCGCCCCCGCCGCGGCCGCCCCGACCTGGGCGCCCGCCGACTCCGCCACGATCACGCCGGGCACGCAGATGTACACCGACGGCGCCCAGTGCACCAGCAACTTCGTCTTCACCGACGGCGCGAGCAACGTCTACGTCGGGTACGCCGCGCACTGTGCCGGCACCGGCGCCGCGACCGACACCGACGGCTGCCTGGCCGACTCGCTGCCGCTCGGCACCCGGGTGACCTTCAACGAGGGCGGCTCGCTGGTCAGCGAGGGCACCCAGGTCGGCGCCGGCACCCTCGTCTACTCGTCCTGGAACACCATGGACGAGATCGGCACCACGGACGCCAACACCTGCGCCTACAACGACTTCGCCCTGGTGAAGGTGGACGCGGCCGACAAGGCCAAGGTGAACCCGTCCATCCCGTTCTGGGGCGGCCCGACCGGCATCGACACCGACGGCACCGCTGCCGGCGACCGGGTCTACACCTACGGCAACTCCAGCCTGCGCGGCGGCATCGAGGTGCTCTCGCCCCACACCGGCATCAGCCTCGGCGACAGCGCTGGCGACAACGGCTGGTCGCACCCGCTCTACACGGTGACCCCCGGCGTCCCCGGTGATTCCGGCTCGGCCTTCGTGAGCGGCGACGGTGAGGCGATCGGCACCCTGTCGACGCTCGGCCTGGCCCCGCTGCCGGCGTCGAACAACATCGGCGACCTCGCCAAGGAGCTCGCCTTCGCCCAGCAGCACTCCGGCATCCCCGGGCTGCAGCTGGCGCTCGGCACGGAGCCGTTCTCGCCGATCCTGTGAGGATCGCTCGCTGAGGAGCACCTGAGCTCTCGACGGCCCCGTCCCCGCTGGGACGGGGCCGTCGGCCGTCTCGGGTAGTTTGCCCGCATGACGGTGCGGACGACGGGGCGCCGGACGGGAGCGGTCGCGACCGCTGCAGTCGTCGCAGCCGCGCTCCTCGTGGTCGTGCTGGCCGCGTGGGCCGCCACCAGCGGGCCGAGCGGTGTCCTCACCGGGGAGGGTTTCGACCCGGCCGGCACGCCGAGCCAGGCGCCGACCGCGACGGCGTCGTCGGACACCGGGACCGCGCCGTCGGAGACCGAGCCACCGCCGGACGTCGAGGTGAAGCCCTGGGTGCGAGCGCTCGCGACCGTGCTCCGGGTCGTCGTCCTGCTGCTCGTCGCCTCGGTGCTGGTGCGCTACCTGCTGCTTCCCCTGGTCCGGTGGCTGGTGGGTCGACGGTTCGCTCGGCAGTCGGCCCAGGACCCCGACTTCGTGGTGCTCGACCCACCGCAGGCGGTCGCTCGCGAGATGGCGGCCGACGCGTCCGCGCAGCGTCAGGAGCTGCTCGACACGGGGTCGCCCCGCAACGCCGTCGTCGCGTGCTGGCACCGGTTCGAGACCCAGGCCGGCGCCGCGGGGGTGGAGCGCCATCCCTGGGAGACCTCGTCGGAGTACACGATGCGGGTGCTCGATCTCGTCGACGCCCACCAACCGGCGGTGTCCGGGCTCGCGGCGCTCTACCGCGAGGCCCGGTTCTCCGAGCACGAGCTCACCGAGGAGCACCGGCACGAGGCGGTCGCAGCCCTCGACGCCGTGCACCGCACCATCGGGATCTCGGCGTGAGGGCCCGCTGGGCGAGGCGCGCGGCGGCCGCCGTGGTGCTGTTCGCCGCTCTCGAGGTCGTGCTGCTGGTCGCCGACGCCGGACCGGAGCCGGTGCGGCTGGCGCTGCTCGTGGCCACCTGCGTCGCCGTCCTCGGCCTCGCCTTCGACGCCCTGTCCGACCCCGGGCCGGTCTGGGACCTCGACCTCGAGCGGGCCTCGGCCCGCGAGGGCGGTGACGCGCGGCTGGGCCGCCACGTCAACCTGATCGAGGCCCACCTCGCCGCGCGGCGCGACGACCCCGCACTTCGCGATCGACTGGCGGCGCTGGCCGACGACGTCCTACGCCAGCGTCACGGCGTACGCCGCACCGACCGGCGCGCCGAGGAGCTGCTCGGACCCGAGCTGGTCGCGGTGCTCACCGGGCCCGTCCGCCGGCTCTCGCCGGCCGACATCGACCGTTGCCTGACCAGGATCGAGGAGCTATGAGCACGACCACCACCGGACCGCTGTCCGTGCCCGAGGCGGCGGCGCTCGCCGGCCGGGTCCTCGACGAGGTCGAGAGGGCCGTGGTCGGCAAGCGGGACGCGCTGATGCACGTGCTCGCGGCCGTCCTGGCGAAGGGCCACGTGCTGCTCGAGGACTACCCGGGACTCGGCAAGACCCTCGCCGCCCGCTCCTTCG
>JBAWHI010000212.1:0-2912 GCA_049593675.1 Nocardioides sp. | reverse complement strand
CCGCACCGGTCCGAGGAACAGGAAGATGATCAGCAGCAACAGGGGGACGGCGCGGAAGAACTCCACGACCATCCAGCTGGGAAGCCGGAGCACCCGGTGCTCCGACAGCTTGCCGACGGCCAGGGCAGCGCCCAGGACAACAGCCATGAGGATGGCGAGGGCAGCCATGGCCAACGTGTCGAGGAGCCCCTGCAGCAGGGCCTCCATGTAGACCGGCGTGATCAACGGCTCCCAGAGCTCGTACTCGAGCTCGCCGTTCTCGTAGAGCACCCATCCGAACCAAGCGGCGCCCAGAACCAGCAGGACGGCGGCCAGGACCGCATAGAGGCGGTGGCGGGCCCGGGTCCGCGGACCGGGGGTGTCGAACAGGACGTTGCTCATCGGGCGGCCCTCCAGCGGCGCTCGAGACCGATCGCGCCAGCGGAGACGAGCTCGACGAGGACGATGTAGAACGCTGCGAAGACCACGAAGATGACGGTGTCGTCGGCGCTGTTGTTGCTGAAGAAGCGCATCCGGCCGGTCAGCTCCATCAGCCCGAACACCGCGGCGATCGAGGTGTTCTTGATCATCGCGATCAGCACGCTCGCCATCGGGGGCACGACGGCGCGGAAGGCCTGCGGCAGCACCACCGTGTTCATCGTCTGACCGAAGGTCAGGCCGATCGCCCGGGCGGCCTCGGCCTGTCCGAGCGGGACCGCGTTCACCCCGGACCTCATCGCCTCGCAGACGAACGCCGAGGTGTAGACGCTCATGGCGATGACGCCCTTGACCAGGAACGGGGTCGAGACGAACCACCCGAGGTTCGGCGCGGCGACGAACACGAAGACGAAGACGAGCAGCAACGGGGTGTTGCGCACGACGGTCACGTAGGTCGTCGCCGCGCCGCGGAGCACGGACACCGGTCCGACCCGCATCGCGGCCAGGACGGTGCCGAGCACCATCGAGACGATGCCGGAGAGGACCGCGAGCTGGATGGTCAGCCAGAACGCCTGGAGCACCAGGTCGTACTGGTCGATCAGGTCATCCACCCGGTCTCTCCTCTCGATCAGCGATGCGGGTCAGGCGGGCGGCTCGGGCACCCGCCCCGGTGGTCTCGGCTCGGTACGACTCAGGCGGCCGGGCACTCGTCCATCGCCGGCGGCTCGGGGGTCTCGTCGCCGGACTGTCCGAGGGTCGCCTCGAAGGCGTCCGCCCACGCGCCGTCCTCCTGCGCCTCCTCGATGGTGTCGACGATCCACTGGCACATCTCAGGGGAGTCGGGGGAGTAGCCGACGCCGTAGCGCTCCTCGGAGAACGGGTCGACGACGACCTTGAGCTGGTCGGGGTTCTCGGCGGCGTAGCCGAGGAGGATCGCACCGTCGGTCGTCATGGCGTCCACGGTGCCGTTCAGCACCTGGTCGACGCACTCGGAGTAGGTGTCGAAGCCACGCGGCTTGGCGCCCTCGGCCTCGATGTTCTCCAGGGACGTCGAGCCGGTCACCGAGCACACCTCGGTGCCCTTGACGTCGTCGAGCGTCTCGATGTCGCTGTCCGAGCGCACCAGCAGCTGTTGACCCGTGACGTAGTAGGGACCGGCCTGCCCGACCACGGCGCGGCGGTCGTCGGTGATCGAGTACGACGCGATGACCAGGTCGACCTCACCGCTCTGGAGGAAGGGCTCCCGGTTGTCGGAGATCGTCTCCTTCCAGGTGATGTCCTCGGCAGCGATGCCGAGGTCGGCGGCGAGGATCTTGCCGATCTCGGGGTCGAAGCCCTTGGGCATGTCGTCGGCCGCCCCCTTGAAGCCGATGCCGGGCTGGTCGTACTTGACGCCGATGGTGATCTGGCCGCTCTCGGCGAGGTCCTTCATCTGGGTGCCGTCGTCGAACTCGTCGGCGGCGTTCTCCTGCACGTCGACCTCCGTGGCGCTCTCGTCGTCGCTTCCGGCGTCGCCGCAAGCGGCCAGTGCCAGGGCGAGCGCGGCGCCGATCGTGGCGACCTTCAAGGTCTGGTTGATACGCATCTGCTTCTCCTCTTTCCGAGTGGGTGGAGTCGAGTGACGGTCAGTGCTTGAGGATCTTGCTCAGGAAGTCCTTTGCTCGATCGGTCCGCGGGTTGGTGAAGAACTCCTCGGGGGTGTTCTCCTCGACGATCGCGCCGTCGGACATGAACACCACGCGGTCTGCGGCGGTGCGCGCGAAGCCCATCTCGTGGGTGACCACGATCATCGTCATGCCGCCCCGGGCGAGGTCGACCATGACGTCGAGGACCTCCTTGATCATCTCCGGATCCAGGGCCGACGTCGGCTCGTCGAAGAGCATCAGCTTGGGGTCCATGGCAAGGGCGCGCGCGATGGCGACGCGCTGCTGCTGCCCTCCCGAGAGCTGAGCGGGGTACTTGTCGGCCTGGTGTCCCACGCCGACACGGTCGAGGAGCTCGCGGGCGCGCTTCTCGGCGTCCGCACGCTTCAACCCCCGCGCCTTGATCGGGCCCAGCGTGACGTTCTCCAGGATCGTCTTGTGCGCGAAGAGGTTGAAGCTCTGGAAGACCATGCCGACCTCGGCGCGCAGCTTTGCGAGCGCCTTGCCCTCCTGGGCCAGCGGTTGCCCGTCGACGGTGATCGTGCCCTCGTCGATCGTCTCGAGCCGGTTGATGGTGCGACACAGCGTCGACTTGCCCGAGCCGGAGGGGCCGATGACGACGAGCACCTCTCCTGTCGCGACCGTCAGATCGATGTCCTGGAGGACGTGCAGGTCGCCGAACCACTTGTCGACGTGGTCGAGAACGACGAGTGGAGCCCCGGGTGTGCTCGGTCTCCGCGGCTCGGCGAGTTCGGTCATATTCCAGGACCCTAGCCAGAAGTAGCCCTTTCCGGCCATGGGGAGACCGGCCGGAGGCCCGACGGTGACCTAACCGTGACCGAAGGAGATCGG
>JBAWHI010000211.1:0-1529 GCA_049593675.1 Nocardioides sp. | reverse complement strand
ATGCTGTTCAGCCCCGAGGGCACCTTCACGGTGACCAACAACTACTCCACCAACCAGTACGGCGAGCTCGGCCTCGCGGTCGGGGCCCGGCCGCTCATCCAGCCGACCCAGGTCGGGGCCCCCGGCTCCGAGGCGGCCGAGGCACAGGAGGCCGACAACGCGGCTCGCGCGATCACGCTGGACGACGGCTCCTCGACGAACTACATCGCGACCTCGTCCAGCGCCGGCACCTGTGGTGCGCGACCGACACCGTGCCTGGTCAACGGCGACCTGACCCCGCCGTACATCTCGAACGCGGACCCCGTCCGGGTCGGTGCCACCGGCACCTTCGACGACGACGTGATCTTCACCCAGGGTGGCAGCCCGAGCTCGCCGACCTACCGGTTCCAGCCGGTCGAGCAGGTCGTGGGTCCCGACGATGCCGCCGCGCCGGCGACGTTCGAGAACACCCGCACCGACGCGCCCGACGAGGACCTGATCTCCGCAGACGGCGACCCGGCGGTCAAGATCGCGTCCTTCAACGTGCTCAACTACTTCACCACGCTCGGTGACCCCGATGACGACAACGTCGGCAACGGCGGCTGCAACGCCTACCGCGACCGCGACGGCGACGGCAACAACGTCTCCAGCGGCTGCGACGTGCGAGGCGCCTGGGACCCCCAGGACCTGGACCGGCAGCAGACCAAGATCGTGAGCGCGATCAACGCCCTCGACGCCGACGTGGTCGGCCTGATGGAGATCGAGAACTCGGTCAAGCTCGGCGAGGACGTCGACGAGGCGGTGCAGACGCTCGTCGCCGCGCTGAACGAGGACGCGGGAGCCGGCACCTGGGCGGCCAACCCGTCCTCGGCCGACCTGCCGCCCGTCGCGGACCAGGACGTCATCACCAACGCGATCATCTACCGGCCGGATGCCGTCGAGCGCACCGGTGCGGCCCGTGCGCTGGGTGACCTGAGCTCCGGCAACGGCTCGGCGAGCGACGAGGCGTTCGCGAACGCGCGGGAGCCGATCGCCCAGGCGTTCACCCCGACCGCGGGCGGCGAGCCGTTCCTGGTCGTGGTCAACCACTTCAAGTCGAAGGGCTCACCTGGCCCGTTCGACGGTGACGCCGACGCGGGCGACGGTCAGGGATCCTCGAACGAGTCGCGCAAGCGCCAGGCACAGGCGCTCGCCGACTGGGTCCCGACCATCCAGGGCGACATCGACGACACCTACCTGATGGGTGACTTCAACTCCTACGCCCAGGAGGACCCGATGCGGATCCTCTACGACGGGGGCTACACCAACCTCGAGGTCGCGTCGGGCAATGACGAGTACTCCTACTCGTTCTCGGGTCTCTCGGGCTCCCTCGACCACGTCCTGGCCAACGCCTCGGGGCTGGAGCGCACCACCGGCGCGGACGTGTGGAACATCAACGCCGGAGAGTCGGTGGCGATGGAGTACAGCCGCTACAACTACCACTCCACCGACTTCCACCAGGACGGACCGTTCCGGTCGTCGGACCACGACCCGGTCGTCGTCGGGCTCGC
>JBAWHI010000210.1:0-2428 GCA_049593675.1 Nocardioides sp. | reverse complement strand
GCCCGGATCCGCGCTCGGTGCCGCCGGCGAGGGCCTCCGCTCGTCCACCACTGGCGAGCACCGGGTGACGTCGCGGGCGGAGGGTGGCCACATGCAAGAGGCCCTCACAGTCAGACTGTGAGGGCCTCTTGCGATTTGTAGCGGGGGCAGGATTTGAACCTGCGACCTCTGGGTTATGAGCCCAGCGAGCTACCGAGCTGCTCCACCCCGCGTCGGTGAGACCGACCTTACCGGCCCGGTCTCAGCAGAGACAAATCGGGGTCAGGACTCGGGCGACTCCGAGGCGTCCGGGGACTCCGACGAGGCGTTGCCCCCTCCGCCGCCGTCCGCGGAGTCGCGCTCCTCCGCGAGCGCGATCGCCTGGCTGATCAGGTCCTCGGCCCGGCTGACCTGGTCCTGGTACTCGCCCAAGTCGCCCGCGTCGAGCGCGGTCTGCGCCGCGGCGAAGGCCTCCTCGGCCTGCGCCAGCAGCTCCTGGATCGAGGACTCGACCGGTCCCCCGTCGCCCGACCCACCGGAGCCGTCGCCCGAGCCGCCATCCGAGTTGTCGCCGGAGCCGTCGCCGGCGCTGCTGCCGGCACCGGAGTCGGGCACGCCGAGCAGGTTCGCGAGAGCGCCGCGCAGCGTCGTGCCGACCCCGATGTCGTTGCCGTACTTCACCAGCACGTAGCGCAGGATCGGGAAGCTGGAGTCGGAGAGCTCGCGGGTGGCGTAGACGGGCTGCACGTACATCAGCCCCTCGTCGACCGGCAGCGTGAGCAGGTTGCCGTAGACCGGGCGCGCACCACTGCGGTTGAACTGCGCGAGCAGGTCGGCGACCGCGGGGTCCGAGGCGAACTGGTTGGCCACCAGGCCGGGCCCCGGGGTCTGCTCGTTGGGCAGCTCGAGGACCCGGATCGTGCCGTAGTCGTCGCCGGTGGCGTCCGCGTCGACAGACACGAACGAGGCCAGGTTGTTCTTGTCGAACGGCACGTACACCGACGTCAGCGAGAAGACCTCGCCGCTGGTGCCCGGGTTGTCCACGAAAAGCCGGTACGGCGGCTGGAACTTGCCCTGCGCGTACGGATCCTCCGGGACCTCCCAGCGGTCGTTGCCCTGGTAGAAATCGCCGGCCTCGACCACGTGGTAGCGCGCGAACTGGTAGCGCTGGACCTTGAACAGGTCCTCGGGGTAGCGCAGGTGGTCGAGCAGCTCGGGCGTGATCTCGGACTTGTCGAGCACCGTGCCGGGGAAGGCCGAGCGCCAGGCCTGGAGCATCGGGTCCTCCTCGTCCCAGGCATAGAGCTTCACCTCGCCGGTGTAGGCGTCGACGGTGGCCTTGACCGCGTTGCGCATGTAGTTGATCTCGTCGGTCGGGAGGGTCCGCAGACCGCCCTCGATCTGCAACGAGTCGTCGGTCATCGTCTGGAACGACTCCTTCTCCGCGTTCGGGTAGCGGTCCGTCGTCGTGTAGCCGTCGACGATCCACTGGACCCGGCCGTCCACGACGGCGGGGTAGGCGTCGCTGTCGACGGTCAGCCAGGGCGCGACCTTCTGCACCCGGACGCGCGGCTCCCGGTCGAAGAGGATCCGGCTGTTCTCGTTGACGCGACCCGAGAGGAGGAAGTTCGGCTCGCCGAACTTGACCCCGAACATGAGCTGGTTGAACAAGCCGCCCACGCCGGCGTCGCCCTCGCCCTCGTACGTCGTGGTAGTGCCCTGGTCGGTGTCTGCGAGCGGCAGGTTGAGCTCGACGTCGGTGTCATCCGCCGATGCCTTGCCGACGATCGAGTAGTCCGGGCTCTGCTCGCCGTAGTAGATGCGGTCCTCGAAGCCACCCGTGGCGAGGGTCAGGTCGTCCTGACCGGTGTTCGTGCCCTCGGCCCACTCGATGCCGACCGAGTCGGCGGCCTCGTCGGTGGTGTCGATCTGGGCCCGGTTGTCCTCGGGCCGCTGGTTGGCGTAGGCCGCGATGATGCCGTTGCCGTGGGTGTACACGGTGTGCAGGTTCGACCAGTTCTGGTCGCCGGCGGGCAGGCCGGCCTGGTCGAGCTCACGGACGCCGAGCACCAGGGCGCGGTCGGTGCCGTCGATGTCGTAGCGGTCGACGTCGAGCACCTCGGCGACCGAGTAGTAGGCCCGCACCTGCTGGTTCTGCTCGAACGCGTCCCGCACCAGGAGGGGGTCGACCAACGGCACCGACGAGGTCTCCTGGTCGAGCGCGTTCAGACCCTGGCTGAGGTCGCTCGACGGCGCGAAGGGCTCAACCTCCACGTCCTCGACGTCGTAGGCCTGTCTGGTGGCGTTGATGTTCGCCTGGATGTACTCGGCCTCCCGGTCCGCCTCGGAGGGCTTGACCTGGAACTGCTGCACGATGCCGGGCCAGATCAGGCCGAGCAGGATCGCCGAGACCGCCAGCAGCGCGAGCCCGACCGAGGGCAGCAGCCAG
>JBAWHI010000209.1:0-1818 GCA_049593675.1 Nocardioides sp. | reverse complement strand
GACTCCGCGACCCGGCGCGGCTCGTCGCGGTCGAGCGGCTGCGGCTTGCCGGTGTCGATCTGGCAGAAGTCGCAGCGCCGCGTGCACTGGTCGCCGCCGATGAGGAACGTCGCCTCGCGGTCCTCCCAGCACTCGAAGATGTTGGGACAGCCGGCCTCCTGGCAGACCGTGTGCAGTCCTTCGGACTTCACGAGGTTCTGCAGGTGCTTGTACTCCGGCCCCATCTTGGCTCGGGTCTTGATCCACTCCGGCTTGCGCTCGATCGGGGTCTCCGCATTGCGCACTTCGAGTCGGAGGAGCTTGCGTCCTTCGGATGAGGGTGCTTGCGTCACGTGGAGCAACTGTACGCGGGAGAGCCAGCTGGCACCGACTCGGCACCTTGCGCAACTGGTAACACAATGGTTACCTAATAGGCATGGACGCCTTCGCCGCTCTGGCCGACCCGGTCCGTCGCGATCTGCTCACCGAGCTCGGGACGGGCCCTGCCCGCGTCGTCGATCTCACCGGCTCCCGCCCGATCTCGCGACCGGCGATCAGCCGGCACCTGCGGGTGCTCGCTGAGGCCGGTCTCGTTCTCGCCGAGGAGCGCGGCCGCGAGCGCCACTACGCCCTGCGACGCGACGGGCTGGCTCCGGTGGCGGCGTACGTCGCCGGGCTGGCCGCGACGACGCCGCTGGCCGACGCCGTGACGGCCGGCGCACTAGAGGCCCTGGACGTCGAGGTCCGTCGCACCACCCGAGAGCGGCGCCGCGGCGCCCCGACCGAGGAGATCGCATGAGCCCCGAGCCGACCGGCCGCATCGAGACGTCCGACGGCGTACGTCGTCTGGTCGTGCAGCGCGACTTCCGGGCGCCGATCGACGACGTCTGGGCGGCGGTCACCGAGCCGGAGCGGATGGCGCGGTGGATCGGCACGTGGAGCGGCGACCCGACCACGAAGCGGGTGGTCTTCGCGATGACCTTCGAGGAGGGCGACTCCTCCGAGGACGTCGAGATCCGCGAGTGCGACCCACCCCGGCGGTTGGCGGTGACCACCCATGCTGCGGGTCAGAGCTGGCAGCTCGAGCTCGACCTGTCCGAGCGGGACGGCGTGACGACCCTCGTCCTCACCCAACCCGGGGTCGACCCGGTCGAGGCCGAGAGTGTCGGGCCGGGCTGGGAGTACTACCTGGACCGGCTCAGCGCGGCCGAGACCGGGGGAGACCCCGCCGCGGTCGACTTCGACCGCGACTACTACCCGGCGATGGCGGAGCACTACCGGGCGCAGACTCAGGCCTAGCAACGGCTACGGGACGTCGCGCCGCCGGAACGAGAGCACCGAGGCGCCACCGACGAGCACGAGCGCGGCGCCGTAGTAGCCGAGCCCGGACCACGCCGACAGGTCGTGGTACGGGTCGCACTCGGAATTGGGCTCGGGTCTCTGGTCGCCCCGCGGGCCGGCATAGCAGGACTCCGGAGGATCGCTGAAGTACTGCGTGCCGTTCTTCACGATCGCCGCCACGTTCTTCTGCGGTTGCCACTGCTCGCCGAGGCCGATCAGACCGATGAAGACCCCGCCCGCGATCGAGACCGCGAACAGCACGCCGATGGTGGCGACCGTGCTCCGGAACAGCATGGTCAGCGCGTAGCCGCCCAGCGCGGCCGCGGCTGCGAAGCCGGCCCCGCGCAGCCCGTAGAGCAGCGAGTCGGCGAGGGCACCGTCGAGGATCGGCACGTCGCGCGACCGGATCGCCAACCAGAGCCCGAGCCAGTACGCCGTGCTCACGACCGTCGCCGTCACCAGCGCCACCAGGGTGACCGCGAGCGCCTTGGCCGTCCA
>JBAWHI010000208.1:0-1643 GCA_049593675.1 Nocardioides sp. | reverse complement strand
TTCCTGTACGCCGGCTCGATGTCCACCTCGGAGATCGTGGCGGCGCAGGAGGACCTGTGGTTCGGGCTGATCCTGGTGCCGTCGTTCGTGATCTACATGATCGCGATGGTCGGTGAGACCAACCGGGCGCCCTTCGACCTCCCCGAGGCCGAGGGCGAGCTGGTGGGTGGCTTCCACACCGAGTACAGCTCGCTGAAGTTCGCGCTGTTCTTCCTCGCCGAGTACATCAACATGGCGACGGTCTCCGCGCTCGCGACCACCCTGTTCCTCGGTGGCTGGATGGCTCCGTTCTGGATCGACGAGATCTGGCCCGGCGCCAACGAGGGCTACTGGCCGCTGCTGTGGTTCTTCGGCAAGGTCCTCTTCTTCGTCTTCCTGTTCATCTGGCTGCGTGGATCGCTGCCGCGTCTGCGCTACGACCAGTTCATGGCGTTCGGCTGGAAGCGGCTGATCCCGATCTCGCTGGTCTGGATCGTCGCTGTCGCAACGATCCGCGCGATCTCGCTCGACGGCGGCGTCGACCGGCGCTACCTGCTGATCGGTGTCGGTGTGCTGGCGGTGCTGTTCCTGGTCCTCTTCTTCATCGGCGACAAGGGCGCCGACCAGGAGGAGACCGAGGCGGTCGCTCCGGTGCCGGGCGGGTTCCCTGTCCCGCCGATGCCGGCCGGTGGCGCGGTCCGCGGTGCCGCCCAGCCGCTCACGTTCGAGTCGCGCACGCCCCGCACGGAGCCTGCCGCCGCCACCCGCAGCGCAGGGGAGGAGATCTGATGGCCGAGGATCAGTCCAAGAGCCTCAAGGAGCAGTTCTGGGACCCGGTCGCCGGGTTCGGCGTGACGTTCCGGACCATGTTCAGGAAGGTCGTCACCGAGCAGTACCCCTTCGAGAAGCTGCCGACGGCACCGCGCTTCCACGGCCGGCACCAGCTCAACCGCTGGCCCGACGGGCTGGAGAAGTGCATCGGCTGCGAGCTGTGTGCGTGGGCCTGCCCCGCCGACGCGATCTACGTCGAGGGTGCCTCGAACTCCGACGATCCCGACGGCGAGGGCCGGTTCAGCCCGGGCGAGCGCTACGGCCGCGTCTACCAGATCAACTACCTGCGCTGCATCCTGTGCGGGCTGTGCATCGAGGCGTGCCCGACGCGGGCGCTCACGATGACCAACGAGTACGAGCTGGCCGACGACAACCGGGCCGACCTGATCTACGAGAAGAGCGACCTGCTCGCTCCGCTGCTCCCCGGCATGGAGCAGCCGCCGCACCCGATGCGGCTCGGCGACGACGAAGGTGTCTACTACCGCGGCGACTTCGCCGCTCCCGCCCCGGGTCAGGAGGCTGAGCGGTGACCGCCTTCTGGATCCTCGCCCCGATCATGGTGCTCGCGGCGCTCGGCATCCTGTTCGTGCGCAAGGCTGTGCACGCCGCGATGCTGCTGGCGGTCGTGATGATCAGCCTCGCCATGCTGTACGCCGCGCTCGACGCGCCGTTCCTGTTCGCGGTGCAGATCATCGTCTACACCGGGGCGATCTTGATGCTGTTCCTCTTCGTGCTGATGCTCGTCGGCGTGGACGCCTCCGACTCGGTCGTCGAGACCATCCGCGGCCAGCGGGCGATGGCGATGATCGGCGGCCTGCTGCTCGGGCTAGTGC
>JBAWHI010000207.1:0-6065 GCA_049593675.1 Nocardioides sp. | reverse complement strand
CCTCCGACGTCACCGGCGTCTCGGTCTTCAACCAGAACAGCCGCGAGTTCGAGTTCCGCCCGGGCGGCGTGTTCGCCAACATCGTGGTCGGCGACGAGATCAACCGCGCCTCGCCCAAGACCCAGTCGGCGCTGCTGGAGTGCATGGAGGAGCGCCAGGTCACCGTCGACACCACGACCTACCAGCTCGAGCAGCCGTTCATGGTGATCGCGACCCAGAACCCGATCGAGATGGAGGGCACCTACGCGTTGCCCGAGGCTCAGCGGGACCGCTTCATGGCCCGCGTATCGGTCGGCTACCCGGTCGAGGCCGCCGAGATCGCGATGCTCACCTCGCACACCGGCGCCAACCCGCTCGACGACCTCGAGCCGGTCACCGACGCCGCGGAGCTGCGCAAGCTGGTCGCGATCGTCGGCGACGTGCACGTGTCACCGGCGGTGCAGCGCTACGCCGTCGCAGTCACCTCCGCCACCCGGCGCACCGATGAGCTGACGCTCGGCGCCTCGCCCCGCGCGACGCTGCACCTGGTCCGCGCCGCCAAGGCCTCCGCCGCCATGGACGGCCGTGACTACGTGCTTCCCGACGACGTGCAGCGACTGACCAGCCCGGTGCTCGCCCACCGGCTGCTGCCGAGCGTCGAGGCCGCCATGAGCGGCCGGTCGACCACGGCGATCCTGGACGCGGTCGTCGCCGGCGTACCGGTCCCCGACGGCGGACGCTGAGGGAAGGCAGATGAGGGAGGCACTGTCCGGGCTCACCGTCCGCGGACGGGCGTTCCTGGCTGCCGGCATCACCGCGATCGCGTGCGCGGTCGTGCTCGACCAGACGGCGCTCTCCCGGGTCGGCATCCTGGTGCTGGTGCTGCCGCTGCTGACGGCATGGGTCGTCGGTCGCAACCGCTACCGCCTGGCGTTGGTCCGCACCGCCACCCCTCAGCTCGTCGCCGCAGGACAGCCGTCGAGGGTGACCCTCACCCTCACCAACGAGGGACGTACCCCCAACGGCGTGCTGCTGCTGGAGGACCACGTGCCCTACGTGCTCGGCACCCGGCCCCGCTTCGTGGTCGAAGGCATCGGACGGGGCTGGAAGAAGACCGTCACCTACCAGGTCCGATCCGACGTGCGCGGCCGGTTCGAGGTCGGCCCGATGTCGGTGCGGGTGACCGATCCCTTCGGACTGGTGGAGCTCGGCCGGACCTTCCGCACGACCGTGCCGCTGACCGTCACGCCGCGGACCGTGCCGCTCCCCCAGATCCCGCTCGGCGGCGCCTGGACCGGATCCGGGGACAACCGCCCCCGCGCCTTCGCGACCGGCAGTGCCGAGGACGTCACCGTCCGCGACTACCGGCGCGGTGACGACCTGCGGCGGGTGCACTGGCGCAGCTCGGCTCGGATGGGCGAGCTGATGGTCCGGCGCGAGGAGCAGCCGTGGCAGTCCCGCGCCACCTTGTTCCTCGACAACCGCACCATCGCGCACCGTGGCCACGGCATCGCCTCCTCGCTGGAGGCGGCCGTCTCGGCCGCAGCGTCGATCGCGGTCCACCTGACCCATCGCGGCTTCGCCGTCCGCCTGGTCACCGCCACCGGCGAGGATCCGAGCAGCGCCTGGCACGTGCGCAAGGCCGATCTCAACACCGCTCCGCTGCTCGAGGCGCTCGCCGTCGTCGTGCCGGTCCCACTCGGTCGTCTCGACACCGGATGGCTGACCGAGGGAGCGCACGGTGGCCTGACCGTCGCCGTCTTCGGACACGTCGAGGTCACCGACCTGCCGGTCGTGCGCCGGATGCAGCACCAGTCCGGCTCAGCCCTGGCCGTCACCCTCGACGTGGACGCCTGGACCGGCGCCGCACCGAGCACCGGCGCGACCCAGGCCCTCGGCGCCCAGGGGTGGCGTGCCGCCGCGCTCGGCCCGCGCGACCGGTTCGATGCCGTCTGGCAGGAGCTCGGCCACAGCAGCTCCCACCGCGCACGCGGGGTCGCGCAGCCCGTCGCGGCCGGCGAGGAGGCGGCCCGATGACGCGCGGCCACGCCACCCTGGCCGGGACCGTCCTGCTGCCCGTGGTCGCGGCCGCGACCACCTGGGTCGCCACCTTCGCCTGGCGCGGCTTCACCGAGACCCCCGGCGGCTTCCTCAATCCGCTGCTCCTGCTGGCGATCGTCGTGGCAGGGACCGGGATCGCGCTGCGCTGGTGGCGGGTCCCGACCCCGCTGACGATCCTGGCTCAAGCGGTCGCGGGCGGGGTCGCCGCGATGCTGCTCATCACCGGGTCACCGCTCCCCGTCGGGGACGGCTGGGTCGAGCTGACCCGAGCCGTCGACCGGGCGATCGACACCGCACAACGCTTCGCCGCACCCGTGCCGACCCAAGCACCCCCGATCGATGCGCTGCTGATCCTGTGCGGACTGCTCTGCCTGCTGCTGGTCGACGTCCTCGCCTGCACCCTGCACCGGGTCCCGCTCGCCGGCCTGCCGCTGCTGGTCGTCTACACCGTCCCGATGAGCCTGATCGGCGACGACGTCGCCTGGTCGGTCTTCGCGGTGACCGCTGCCGGGTTCCTCACGATGCTCGCCCTCCAGCAGTCCGACCAGGTCACCCGATGGGGTCGCCCGATCGGCGTGGACCGCGAGACCGGGGACCCCATCGCCTACGGCGCCGGCGCGCACACGGCCCGCGGCACCGCCGGCACCATCGGCGGCGTCGCGACGGCGTTCGCCGTGGTCCTGCCGGCGCTGGTGCCGACCGTGGGCGTCCAGCTCCTCGACTTCGGACCAGGATCCGGCGGTGGTGACGAGATCCGGATCGACAACCCGACGACCGATCTGGTCCGCGACTTCAAGGCGGGCAAGAACACCCCGCTCGTCGAGATCACGACCACCGAGCCCTCCCCGTCCTACCTCCGCATCCTGACGCTCACCCGGTTCAGCAACGTCGAGTGGAGTCCTGGCAACCGCGACGTGCCCGCCGACAACGGCGCGACGGGCGGCCTGCCGCGACCGATCGGCCTCGCCTCGTCCATTCCGAAGCGCGAGGTCCCCTACGACGTGTCGGTCCTGCCGGCGTTCAGCTCGACCTGGCTGCCGACCCAGGCGCCCGTCTCCCGGGTCCTGGCCACGAGCGACTGGCGCTACGACGACGAGACCATGGACTTCCTCGCCGTGCCCGACGACCTCACCACCTCCGGACTCGACTACTCCATGACCGCGATCGAGGCGGACATCGACGGTGAGGACCTCGACACCGCCGGGAGCTCCGCCGGCCGGGTGAGCGAGGTCTTCACCGACGTGCCCGGCGACCTGCCCGTGATCGTCCGCAAGCTCGCCGCCGAGGTGACCGAGGACGAGACGGGCCGCTACGAGCAGGCCGTCGCACTGCAGAACTGGTTCCGATCGAGCTTCGAGTACTCCCTCGACACCGCCGAGGGCAGCGGCTATGACGCGCTGGTCCGGTTCCTCACCGACGAACCGGGTGGTCGCATCGGCTACTGCGAGCAGTTCGCCTCGGCGATGGCGGTGATGGCCCGGGTGCTCGGCATCCCGGCCCGAGTCTCGCTCGGCTTCCTGGCGCCCACCCAGACCGGCCAGAACAGCTGGGTCTACAGCGCCCGCGACCTGCACACCTGGCCCGAGCTGTACTTCGACGGCGCCGGATGGGTGCGCTTCGAGCCGACACCGGCCGCCCGTGTGCCGGAGGTGCCGGAGTACACCCGCTTCGGCGACGGACCCGACGAGGCACCCAGCCAGACGGCCGATCCCAGCGAAGCCGAGTCGAGCGACCTCGCGTCGAACCGGCCCCGGGTCGAGGAGACCGACGACACGACCGGCGCCACCGCCGGCAGCAGCAGCGGCGGTCGCAGCTGGCTCGGGGCGGGAGTGGCCGCCGTCGGCGTCGCGCTGGCCGCCGTCGCCCTGCTGCTCCCCCGCAGCCTGCGACGCCGGCGTCGCGAGCACCGGCTCGAGGCGGGCGACCCGGAGCTGGCCTGGGCCGAGCTGCGCGACACCGCACTCGACCTCGGCGTGACCTGGCCGGAGGGCCGCTCACCCCGGGCGACGCGCGCCCTGCTCGTCGAGCATCTCGGATCACCCCTCGATCCGCAGACGCCGGACCGCCCCGCCCACGGTGCCGCCGTGGCGCCGGTCGCTGTCGAGAGCCTGGACCGACTGGTCCACCACGTCGAGCTGCGGCGCTACGCACGCCCGGGCTCGGTCGCCGACCCCGACCGCGACCAGGTCCGCGACGACGCTCACACGGTGCTGGCCGCCCTGATGGGAGGCGCCACGCGCCGGAGCCGCCGTCGGGCGCAGTGGTGGCCGCGGTCGGTGCTCAGGCCGGGCCGACGCTCACGGCGCACGACATCGATCTCGATCGAGACGACCCACGGCGCAGTGGTCGACCACGCGAGCTGAGCAGCGGTCCGACCGGACCGGCTCAGAACCCGCCGCTCTCCCGGCGACGGCGCCAGCGCTCGTCCATCCGCTCCATGAAGGAGCGACCGGAGGCGCGCTTCTGCTTCTGGCGCTTGCTCTTGCCGCTGCGGCCACCGTCGATGACGGTGAAGCTGCCCTGGCTCGGGTGGTCGGCGCGCGGGTCGGCGGCCGCGGGGTTGGTCTGCTGGCCGCGCAGCGAGGTGAGCGCGACGGTCGCCGAGGCGAGCATGATGACGAACCCGACGATGCCCACGACGGCCTGCTGAGCGACCGCTCCGGTCATCAGCACCGCCACGCCGATGAGGAAGCACACCCCGGCGGCGATCGAGCGACGCCGGGCGGTGCGGCGGAAGGCCGTACCGCGCAGCGTCGAGGCGAACTTCGGGTCCTCCTCGACCAGGGCGCGTTCCATCTGCTCGAGCAGTCGGAGCTCCTCTTCCGAGAGTGGCACCGCACCTCCCCTGCGCGTCGATCGCCGGGCTCTCCGTCCGGCTACGACCAGTCTAGGCAGCGCCCGGTCAACTCGGTAGCCGGGTTCGGGAAATTCGTGACCGAAGCGTTCTCGAACCGCGCGGGACCGACCCGATCCTCAGCGCGCGAGCACGTGCAGCTGGGTGGCGAGCGGTCGGTAGTCGGTGCGCTCAGCGACCGCCCGTTCGAGCTCCACCAGCGCTCCGCTGGCGCCGGGCTCGAGATCGAGCAGCGACCCGGGGACCAGATCGGCGAAGACCCGGACGCCGTGCACGCCCACCACGTCGAAGCCCGCACCGGCGAGCAGGTCGCGCAGCTCGACCTCGGTGAAGCGGCGACCGGACCGTCCAGCACCGGCCTCGGCGTCGTCGAGCATCGCGAGCGCCTGGGCGAAGTGCCCGGCCATCGCTCGGGCGACGACGGCCGCGTGACGCTGGGCCACGAGCAGGCTCAGGGTGCCCCCGGGGCGCAGCACCTGACGGATCGTCGCGAGGCCCGCAGCCGGATCGTCGACGACCTCCAGCACGCCGTGGCACAAGACGGCGTCGGCGCTGTCGGCACCGACAGCCTCGAGCAACGAGGAGAGATCACCCTGCTCGCCCGCGACCGCGACACCGATCTCGCGCGCTCGCCGGGCGAGCGAGGCGAGGGCATCGGGACTGGGATCAACCACGGTGACGCGGTGTCCGTGCTCCGCGACCCGGACGGCGAACCCGCCGGTGCCACCGCCGATGTCGAGCACGTCGCCGGGCCCCCCGAGCGCCGGCAGCAACGCGTCCCAGACCACCGACGTGCGGGCGGCACTACGCCGCTCACTGGGCCGATCGCTGGGTCGGTCGCTCGTCATGGGACCACCCTAGGGCTCACCGGATGGCTCCGGCCCACTCCGGGTCGTCGCGGGACGGATCAGCCGGCGCGCACGACCGCGGCGCGGGGAGCTCCGCTTGGGTGCGGCACCAGCCCGAGGGAGCGCTCGACGACGGCGAGGAACCGGTCGGCGTCACGGACCAGGTCGTCGGCCTCGCGCTCGCTGACCGCGCGCGTCGAACCGGCCTCGGCCGCCGCTCGCTTGGCCGCACCCCCGGCGAAGAACTGCGCCCACTCGGTGAGCTCGGGCGCCACCTCGGCGAGCAGCACCCAGGCGTTCTTCTGCGGTCGGCGCCGCGCCGG
>JBAWHI010000206.1:0-5964 GCA_049593675.1 Nocardioides sp. | reverse complement strand
CGGTGTTGAGCAGCATGAAGTTGCCGGTGCCGTAGGTGTTCTTCGCGGTCCCCTTCTCCAGGCACGCCTGGCCGAAGGTCGCGGCCTGCTGGTCGCCGAGGATCCCCGCGATCGGGGTCCCGTTGAGGACGCCCGGCTTGCACTCGCCGTACACCTCCGACGACGAGCGGATCTCGGGGAGCATCGAGAGCGGGATGCCCATGTCGGAGGCGATCGACTCGTCCCAGCTCTGGTCCTCGAGGCGCATCAGCATGGTGCGGCTGGCGTTGGTCACGTCGGTGACGTGCACGCCGCCGTTCTCGGCCCCGCCGGTGAGGTTCCACAGCACCCACGTGTCGGTGTTGCCGAAGATGAGCTCGCCGGCCTCGGCCCGCTCACGGGCGCCCTCGACGTTCTCGAGGATCCACATCACCTTGGGGCCGGAGAAGTACGTCGCGAGCGGCAGGCCGCAGATGTCCTTGTAGCGCTCGACCCCGTCGTCCCCGGCGAGCTTGTCGACGATCTTCTGGGTGCGGGTGTCCTGCCAGACGATCGCGTTGTAGACCGGCTGGCCGTTGGTCTTGTCCCACACCACGGCGGTCTCGCGCTGGTTGGTGATGCCCACCGCCGCGATGTTCTTGCTGTTGAGGTTGGCCTTCGCGAGCGCTCCACCGATGACCTTGCGGGTGTTCTCCCAGATCTCGATCGGGTCGTGCTCGACCCACCCGGCCTTGGGGAAGATCTGTTCGTGCTCGACCTGGTCGACGGCGACGACCTCGCCGCCGTGGTCGAAGATCATCGCGCGGGTGCTGGTCGTGCCCTGGTCGATCGAGAGGATGTAGGTGTTGTTGGCCATCTGCATGTCGCCTTTCGTGAAGGTGTCGGTTCGTGGGGAGTGGGATCGTCAGACGAATCCGACGGCGTTGGCAGCGAGACCACCGAGGATGCCACCGGTCAGGGGCGCCGCCACCGGAACCCAGGCGTAGCTCCACCCGCTCGACCCCTTGCCGCGGATCGGGAGCAGCGCGTGGACGATGCGCGGACCGAGGTCGCGAGCGGGGTTGATGGCGTAGCCCGTCGGGCCGCCGAGGCTGGCGCCGATGCCCACCACGAGCAGGGCGACCGCCAGGGGACCGACCTCGGTGGGGGTGTTGCCGAAGGAGAGGATCACGAAGAGCAGCACGAAGGTGCCGATCATCTCGGTCACGAAGTTCCAGGCCGGCGACGCGATCGTCGGCATCGTGCTGAAGACGCCGAGCTTGGTGGCCTCGTCGGCGTCGGGGTCGTCGAAGTGCTTCTTGTACGCGAGCCAGGCGAGGGTGGCGCCGACCATCGCGCCGGCCATCTCGCCCGCGAAGTAGACCATCACCTCGGCCGGAGAGAGGCCGGAGTCACCGGCCGCGACGATGCCGACGGTGACGGCGGGGTTGATGTGCGCCCCGGACCTGAACGCCACGTAGACGCCGGCGTAGACGCCCAGCCCCCAGCCGAAGTTGATGAGCAGCGTGCCGCCGTTGAAGCCGCCCGTCTTGGGAAGCACGACGTTCGCCACCACCCCGCAGCCGAGGAGGATCAAGATGGCCGTCCCCATGAGCTCGGGGAGGAAGATGTCGTGGAACACGTGCGGTCCTTTCTGGGCGACCCGGACGTCCACCCGAACGTGACCGACGACACAGTCGTCGGCGTTCGCATCGTTCCCGGGGGGTCGGAGCGGAAACCCCGGTTCGGCGCGCCGACTAGGCTCGGTCCCGTTCGGCCCGACAGGGTCGGCGACCCGGACTGGAGGTTGTGCGCATGCTCGGACCGGCACGGCTCGGCCCACTCGAACGCGACGCCGCGTGGGGTGCCCTCGACGACCACGACTACGACGTCCTGGTCGTGGGGGGCGGGGTGACGGGTGCGGGTGTCGCACTCGACGCCGCCACCCGCGGCCTGCGGGTCGCGCTGGTCGAACAGCGCGACTTCGCCTCGGGGACGTCCTCGCGCAGCAGCAAGCTCTTCCACGGCGGGCTGCGCTATCTCGAGCAGATGAACTTCTCCCTGGTGCGCGAGGCGCTGCGCGAGCGCGAGCTGATGCTGACCCGGTTGGCTCCCCACCTGGTGCGACCGGTGTCGTTCCTCTACCCGCTGCGTCACCGGGTCTGGGAGCGTCCCTACGTCACCGCCGGGCTGACCCTCTACGACTCGATGGGCGGCGCCCGGTCGGTCCCGCGGCACCGACAGCTCACCCGGGCGGGCGCGCTGAAGCTGGCGCCGGGGCTGCGCAAGGACGCGCTGGCCGGCGCGCTGCTCTACTACGACGCACAGGCCGACGACGCACGGCACACGATGATGGTGGTCCGCACGGCCGCCTCCTACGGCGCGACGGTGCTCGCCTCCGCGCGCGTCACCGCACTGGAGCGCGCCGGCGAGCGCATCGTCGGCGCGACGATCACCGACATCGAGGGCGGCGGGGAGAAGACCGTCTCGGCCCGGGTCGTCATCAACTGCGCCGGCGTGTGGACCGACGACATCCAGACCCTGGCCGGAGGTCGCGGGCGCTTCCACGTCCGGGCGTCCAAGGGCGTGCACATCGTGGTGCCGCGCGACCGGATCAACTCCGAGACCGGGATGATCCTGCGCACCGAGAAGTCGGTGCTGTTCGTGATCCCGTGGGGCACCCACTGGATCGTGGGCACCACCGACACCGACTGGTCGCTCGACAAGGCCCATCCCGCTGCCAGCCGGGCCGACATCGACTACCTGCTCGACCACGTCAACGAGGTGCTCGCGAACCCGCTGACGCACGACGACATCGAGGGCGTGTACGCCGGGCTGCGACCGCTGCTCGCCGGCGAGAGCGAGGCGAGCTCGAGCCTGTCGCGCGAGCACGCCGTGGCGAGGCCCCAGCCGGGTCTGGTCTCGATCGCGGGTGGCAAGTACACGACCTACCGGGTGATGGCCGCCGACGCGGTCGACGCGGCGCTGGTCGATCTGCCCTCGGGCGTCGGGGCCAGCGTCACGGACCAGATCCCGATCGTGGGGGCCGAGGGCTATGCGGCGCTCACCAACCAGGTTGACCGGATCGCGCGGGAGCGTCAGCTGCCGACCTGGCGGATCACCCACCTCCTCGGTCGCTACGGCTCACTGCTGCACGAGGTCCTGCAGCTCGCGGACGAGCAGCCGAGCCTGCTCGAGCCCCTGCCCGGGGCCGAGGAGTACCTCCAGGTCGAGCTCGTCTACGCCGCCACCCACGAGGGGGCGCTCCACCTCGACGACCTCCTCTCGCGGCGCACGCGCATCTCGATCGAGGCATCCGACCGCGGCGTGGCCTGCGCCGACAGTGCCGCCCGGCTGGTGGCTCCCGTCCTGGGCTGGGACGAGGGTCGGATCGACGACGAGGTGGCCGCCTATCGCGCGCGGGTCGCCGCCGAGCACGAGTCCCAGCAGGAGAACGACGACCTCGCCGCCAACGCCGAGCGTCTGGCCGCGCCCGACATCCGGGCCAGGTCGGTCGGCCGCGCTCTCGACTGACATGCTGGACCGGTGACGGCACCAGACAGTGGGAGCACTCATCGTGGCAGCCTGTGGGGCGGCCGCTTCGCCGGCGGCCCCTCGCCCGAGCTGGAGGCGCTCTCCCGGTCGACGCACTTCGACTGGCGGCTCACGCCCTACGACCTGGCCGGGTCGCGCGCGCACGCGAACGCCCTGCACCGCGCCGGTCTCCTGACCGCTGCCGACCACGCCGAGCTGCTCCGCGGGCTCGACGCCCTGGGGGAGCGGTACGCCGCCGGAGAGCTCGTTCCCGATCCGGCGGACGAGGACGTGCACGGCGCCCTCGAGCGGATCCTCGTCGACGAGGTCGGCGCCGACGTCGGCGGCCGGTTGCGTGCGGGCCGGAGCCGCAACGACCAGATCGCCACGCTGTTCAAGGTGTTCCTCCGCGACCATGGCGCGGTCATCACTGCGCAGGTGCTCGACCTCGTCGAGTCGCTCGCCAGGCAGGCCGGAGAGCATCTGACGCCGGGCGAGGAGAGCGTCATGCCGGGGCGCACCCACCTCCAGCACGCCCAGCCGGTCCTGCTCGCGCACCACCTGATGGCCCACGCCTGGCCCCTGCTGCGCGACGTCGAGCGACTGCGTGACTGGGACGCCCGGGTCGCCGCCGACTCGCCGTACGGCTCCGGCGCACTGGCGGGGTCCAGCCTGGGGCTGGACCCCGAGGGCGTCGCCGCCGAGCTCGGCTTCACCGGCTCCAGTGCAAACTCGATCGATGGCACGGCTGCCCGCGACTTCGTGGCGGAGTTCGCCTTCGTCGCCGCCCAGATCGGGGTCGACGTCAGTCGGCTGGCCGAGGAGGTCATCCTCTGGTCGACGCGGGAGTTCGGCTTCGTGACCCTGCACGACTCGTGGTCGACCGGGTCGAGCATCATGCCGCAGAAGAAGAACCCCGACATCGCCGAGCTCGCCCGCGGCAAGGCGGGTCGGCTGATCGGCAACCTGTCCGGCCTGCTGGCCACGCTCAAGGCGCTCCCGCTCGCCTACAACCGGGACCTGCAGGAGGACAAGGAGCCGGTCTTCGACTCCGTGGACACCCTGGAGGTGCTGCTGCCGGCGTTCACCGGGATGGTCGCGACGCTCACCTTCGACACCGCTCGCATGGCCGAGCTCGCGCCCCAGGGGTTCTCGCTCGCCACCGACGTCGCGGAGTGGCTGGTCCGCGAGGGCGTGCCGTTCCGGGTCGCCCACGAGGTGGCCGGGGCCTGCGTGCGTCGGTGCGAGGAGCTCGGCATCGAGCTCGACGAGCTCACCGACGAGCAGTTCGCCGAGATCTCTCCGACCCTCACGCCGGGGGTCCGCGAGGTGCTCGTCGTGGACGGCTCGGTGGCCTCGCGCGTCGGTCGTGGCGGCACCGCTCCCGCCCGGTGCCGCGACCAGCTGGACGAGCTGAACGCCGCCGTCGAGACCCACCGTGCCCGGGTCCGCTGACCTGGCCGACGCCCTCACGGGCCCGGTGCTCGACGTGGCCCCGCGGCTCCTCGGCGCGGTGCTGCGACACGGCGACGTGGCGCTGCGCGTCACCGAGGTCGAGGCGTACGACGGCGCGAACGACCCCGGCTCGCACGCCTTTCGCGGGGAGACGCGACGCAACGCGGCCATGTTCGGCCCGCCCGGTCACCTGTACTGCTACTTCACCTACGGCATGCACGTCTGCTGCAACGTCGTGTGCGGCCCGGAGGGGTCGGCGAGTGCGGTCCTCCTGCGTGCCGGGGAGGTCATCGAGGGCATCGACCGGGCACGTCAACGTCGCCCCGGCGCATCCGACCGCGACCTCGCGCGCGGCCCGGCCCGGCTGTGCAACGCACTGGGCATCACGCTCGAGGACAACGGGTGCGACCTGTCCTCGGGCCCGATCCAGCTCGCCGTCGGGACCCCGCCGGCGCACGTGTCCACGGGGCCTCGCGTCGGTCTGCGGGCCGCGGCTGAGCGGCCCTGGCGGTTCTGGGCGACGGGGGAGCGGAGCGTCTCGGCCTACCGTCCGGCAGCGCCGCTGCGGGCACCCCGCCGACCCGATTTTGGCTCCTGACCCGACCGCTGCTAACGTTCTCTTCGTCGCGGTGAGCGACTCCCTCCTCGGGCCGCAAGGCCGAAAACAGGGAGTCCGGCACGCCCGGCACCAGCGAGGATCGGCTCGCGTCAGAGCGGGGGAAGCCCCGAGTTGACGGAGCGGATCGCAGCCGGTAAGTTTTTGCAGGTTGCCCCGCCGCCGGATCCGCAAGGATCTGGGACGGAGAGCGTCTGATTTTTGAGAACTCAACAGTGTGTCATAGTCGACGAATTAGTTTGTAATGCCCCGTTGGCTGATTGCTCTCTTTGTGGGGGTGGTTGGTCGACGGTTTCTTTGACAATGATTCTGACAATAGTCAGTGTCTCCTGTCAGGCATCTCTTTTTCCGGCTCTGTCTTTGGATGGGGTTGGTTGTTGTTTTCAACGGAGAGTTTGATC
>JBAWHI010000205.1:0-1955 GCA_049593675.1 Nocardioides sp. | reverse complement strand
CCGAGATGGACTTCGCGTCCCTGCAGCCGCTCGAGGGCGGCTGGTCGGGGGAGACCTTCCTGGCAGAGGCCGGCGGGGACCGCACCGTGGTGCGCGTCTTCGCCGGCCTCGGCCATTCTCCGCAGGCGGCGGAGGTGCAGGGAGCGCTGCTCCGGCTGGTCCGCGGGTTGTTGCCGGTCCCCGAGGTCCTGGAGGTACGGCGGGCGTCCGGCGACCTGCCACCGCTCCTGGTCACCTCGTTCCTCGACGGGGTTCGCGGCGACCTGCTGCTGCCCACGCTCGACGAGGCCGGTCTTCGTCGCGCGGGGGAGTCTGCCGGGCGGGTCGCAGCCGTTCTCGGCGGGATGCCGCTCCTGCGTCGCGGTGTCTTCGTGGACGCCGACCTGACCGTGGAGCCCTCTGACGTGGACCTTCCCGAGGAGCTCGGAGCGCTCGCAGCCACGGCTCTGGCGTTGCTCGACGAGGAGCGGCGGTCCTGCCTGGTGCACAGTGATCTGAACCCCAAGAACCTGCTCTTCGACCCCGACACGAGCGAGGTCGTCGGCGTGCTGGACTGGGAGTTCGCCCACGCCGGGCATCCGTTCACCGACCTCGGCAACCTGCTCCGCTTCGATCGCGAGGGGGCCTGGGTGGACGGCGTCCTGGCCGCCTACGCCGATCTGCGCGGGACCCCGCCGCGGCGCGCGCTCGAGCTGGCCCGGGCCGCCGACCTCTACGCCCTCGCCGAGCTGGCCTCTCGCGACGGGCAGAACCCCGTCGCGACCCGGGCCGCCGCGAGGCTGGCCGCGATCGTGCGCGAGCAGGACCCGCACGCGATCTAGACCCGTTCCACCCTGCCGACCCCTACCC
Source organism: Nocardioides sp. (assembly GCA_049593675.1). Classification (GTDB taxonomy): domain Bacteria; phylum Actinomycetota; class Actinomycetes; order Propionibacteriales; family Nocardioidaceae; genus Nocardioides. Next base: position 1,106 of record JBAWHI010000205.1, on the reverse strand, counting down.
TGGCTCCGTGGCGAGGACCCTGTGGCTGGCGCTCGTGCTCGGAGCCGCCGTCGGCGTGGCGGCGGGGCTCTACCTCACCGTCGTCCGTCTGGCCAGTGAGCTGATCTGGGACGGCGCCGAGCCGCGTCTGCCCGGAGACGGCGCATGGCAGGTGGTCCTGGTCTGTGTCGTCGGCGGACTGCTGGTCGGACTGATCCGGCTCCGCCACGACCGGGACACTCCTCACGACCTCGAGGATGCCCTCCTCGCCCTCGACGAGGCCGTCGACGATGCGGGCGACGGTGCGGGCGACCGCACGCCGCCGACCAAGGTGAGCTGGCTGGCTCGAGCGGTGCTGCTCGGCATCGTCTCCCTCGCCTTCGGTGCGTCGCTGGGCCCGGAGGCTCCGCTCCTGGTGCTCGCGATGGGCCTCGGCGATCGGGTCGCCCGGATCCTGCGCACGTCGCGCAGCGAGGCCGCCCTCATCTCGTCGGCCGGCGCGCTGTCGGGCCTGTTCGGCGGACCGTTGGCAGCGGTGGCGCTCCCGCTGGAGGGCGGTCGGGCCGGCTACGAGAAGATCCGCATGATCGGCGCCTCCCTCGTCGCGGGCCTGGCCGGCCTGGTCGCCATGCTGCTGGTGCTGCCGTCCAACCAGGAGCGCCGCTACGAGCTGCCCGACCTCGCGACCGACACGGTGGGCGAGCTGCTCGGGTCGATCGGGTGGTCGGTCCTGGCCGCCGTGCCGGCAGCGGTCGCCGGGCTTGTGCTGCTCCTCGCGACGGAGCCGGTACGCCGGCTCGCGACCCGCGCCGCGCCCTCGACGGTCGTTCGTGCGGGTCTCGGGGGGCTGGTGCTCGGCCTCTGTGGCGTGATCGACGGCCTGAGCCTGTTCTCCGGCGAGCACCAGGGCCAGGCGCTCATCGACTCCGCCGGCGACGTCACCGCCCTGACGCTCACGGTCCTGGTGGCGGCCAAGCTGGTCGCCACCCTCGCCTGTCTGGGCACGGGGTGGTTCGGCGGCCAGATCTTCCCTGCCGTCTTCACCGGGATGGCCGCCGCGATGGCGCTCGCCGAGGCCTGGTCCGTGGTGCCCTTCGCCGCGGCCGTGGCCGCGGGCGGCGCAGCGG
>JBAWHI010000204.1:0-4897 GCA_049593675.1 Nocardioides sp. | reverse complement strand
ATCTGTCCGAGGCCGAGATCGCGGACGCCCTCGGGATCAGCCGCGGGGCGGTCAAGAGCCACGCCTCGCGCGGCGCCGCCGCCCTGCGATCTCTCCTCCAGGAGGACCAGTGAACATCGAAGACCTCTTGCACGACGCGGTCGACGAGATCGAGCCCGCCGATCGTCTCGACGAGATCCGCGCGCGCACGGTGGCGTCGCCGACGGCGAGCGCCCGGCCGTGGTGGTACGCCGCCGGCGGCGTCGTGCTGGCGACCGCCGCGGCCGTCACGGCCTTCGCCGTCCTGGGGGGCGACGACCCGAGCGGGCAGGGACACGAGCACGACCACACCGCGACCCAGCCGCCGACGGGCACGCAGCTGGTGGCGGCGTACTTCGTCGGCGACGCCCCCGAGGGCGAGCGGCTCTATCGCGAGTTCGACGAGGTGCCCTCCGGAGACCATCTCCAGGCTGCTCTGGACCGGATCGAGCGCCCGGCGAACGACCCCGACTACCGGACGCCGTGGACCGCCACCTCGTTCGGCGACGTCTCCCTGCGCGCGGACGGCATCCACGTCGAGCTCGAGGACGCTGTGCTCGACGACGACCTCGCCGTCCAGCAGGTCGTCTACACGCTCCAGGCCGCTGCCGGCGAGCAGCTGCCGGTCTACTTCGACGACGTCGAGGGCGTCGGCACCGTCGGGCACGAGGCGGAGCCCCAGAACGAGGTCCTCAACCTGGTCAGCATCAGCGACCCGGCCGAGGGCTCGGCGTACTCCGGCGCCTTCACCGCTCGCGGACGTGCGAACGCCTTCGAGGGCACCGTCGCCTGGGAGGTGCGCGACGAGACCGGGACCACCGTCCGTGAGGGGTTCACGACGGCCGACGGCTCGATGGACCGCCTCCACCCCTGGCAGGCGCGGGTCGACGTCACCGGGCTGCCGGCCGGCTCCTACACGTTCGTGGCGACCTCCACCGACCCCTCCGGCGGCGCCGAGCAATCCCGGCTGGACTCCGACACGCGCACGATCGTCGTCCGATGACGCCGCGACACCGGAAGGATGAGGGCATGACCGTCCGCACGCGCCTCGCTGTCCTCCTCGCCGCCACCGTCGTGGTGCTCGCCGGCTGCGGGGACGACCCGACGGCGGAGGAGCCCCAGCCCGCGAGTGGCTCGACGACGTCGCAGGAGCCGACCGCCGGCAGCGAGGCGAGCGATCCCTCGGACCCGTCGGCCGACACCGAGTCGGAGGCGGACACCGACGCGGACACCGTGACGGTGCCCGTCTACTTCACCGGCACGACACCTCAGGGCACCCGCCTGTATCGCGAGTTCCGACGCGTCGACGCGGCCGACCCCCTCGGCGGCGCGCTGACGCTGGCCGCCAGCGGCGACTCCCTCGACCCCGACTACGGCACGCTCGTGCCCGGCGGCTCCTTCGAGACCGACGGGAGCGCGACGATCTCCCTGCCCGACGACTCCTGGACGCGCCTGCCCGGCGACCTCTCCGAGGCCGAGGGACTGCTCGCCCTCCAGCAGCTCGTGTACACCGCCCAGGGCGTGCTCCAGTCGCGTGACCCGATCACCTTCACCGACAGCGACGGCGCCGCGACCCAGGTGTTCGGCTACGCCTCCGAGGACGGCTTCACCGCGGGCGACCCGCTCCGCACCCTCGCCCTCGTCAGCGTGACCTCGCCCGAGCAGGGCGCGAAGGTGCGCGACGTCTTCACCGCGAGCGGGGTCTCGAGCTCCTTCGAGGCGACCACCCCGTGGCAGATCCGCAACGCCGACGGCAAGGTCGTCGAGAAGGGCTTCTCCACCGCCGAGGGGTGGATGGACAAGCTCTATCCGTGGGAGACCGAGGTCGACGTGTCCGGGCTCGCGCCGGGTGAGTACACCTTCGTCGCCATGACCGACGACCCGTCCTCCGGCGAGGGCGGCGGCCCGACCGAGGACTCCAAGGTCATCATCGTCGGGTGAGGCTCTCGCGCCGTCGGCTGAACCGCACGCTGCTGCGGCGTCAGCACCTGCTCGAGCGCGTCGACCTGCCGCCGAGCGTGATGGCCGCCCACCTGATCGGGCTGCAGGCCCAGGAGTCGCTGGCGCCGTACCTCTCGCTGGCGGCGCGGCTCGCGCCGTTCGACCCGTACGCCGTGACGGCCTGCCTCGAGGCAGGGCGGCTGGTCCGGCTGGCCACGCTGCGCGGCACGTTGCACCTGCACGAGGCAGCGGATGCGCTGGCGGTCCGAGCGTGGGTGCAGGCGTCGTTGGACCAGCAGGTGCGCGGACGCGTGCAGGTCGACGACGACGTGCTGCGGGCGGCAGTGCACGAAGCGCTGAGCGACGCTCCGATGGAGCACGAGCGACTCTCGGAGACGCTGGCGGCCCGGTTCCCGGGCTCCGGTTCCGAGCTGGTCGTGGTGGCACGGACCCTCCTGCCGCTCGTGCAGCTCCCTCCCCGCGGCACCTGGCGCGGGGCCGGCGGCATCGTCTGGGACCACCTCGAGCGGGTCGCCGGCGCCGCGCCGACGCCGATCGACGTGGAGCAGGTGATCCGGCGCTACCTCCGGGCCTTCGGCCCGGCGACGGCGGCCGACCTCGCCGTCTGGTCCGGCGTGACGCGACTGCGACCGGTGCTCACCCGGATGCCGGACCTGGTGCGCCACGAGGACCAGGACGGCAAGGCGCTCTTCGACGTCCACGACGCTCCGATCGAGGACGAGGACGCGACCGCACCCGTGCGGCTCCTCGGTCGCTACGACAACGTCTGGCTCGCGCACGCCGGTCGTGACCGGGTGACCGAGGTCGGCACCCGCGGCAACTGGATGGGCGCGAACGGGGGCGTCGCCATGACGGTCTTCGTCGACGGCTGGCTCACCGGCCTGTGGCGCGTGGCCGAGGCCCGCGTCGAGATCATCGACCTCTTCCGTCGGCTGAGTCCGGTCGAGCGGGACGAGCTCGACGAGGAGATCGCCCGGGTCGAGGCGCTGCTCGCTCGCTAGCAGCGGGCCTCGTCAGGCTAGGGAGCCGCTCCCCAGCGGGTGGTCCGCGTCAGCAGCGCAGCCACCGCAGCCACCCCGGCGGTCGAGGTGCGCAGCACCTCGGCTCCCAGGCGGACCGAGATCGCACCGGCCGCGACGAACGCCTCGACCTCGCCGTCGCTCAGCCCGCCCTCCGGACCGACGACGACCACGATCCGGCCGGCCGGAGGCACATCGAGGGCGGCGAGCGACGCGGTCGCACCCTCGTGCAGCACGACCGTCAGCTCGGCGTCCGCGATCCGAGCGAGGACCTCGTCGGTCGAGGCCAGGTCGCCGACCGTGGGGAACCACGACCGACGCGCCTGCTTGGCCGCCTCCCTGGCGGTGGAACGCCAGCGGTTGAGCGACTTCACCGCACGCTCACCCTTCCAGACGGCGACGCTGCGCGACGCGGCCCAGGGCACGATCTCGCCGACGCCGATCTCCGTGAGCACCTCGACCGCGAGCTCACCCCGGTCGCCCTTCGGGATCGCCTGCACGACGACGATCTCGGGCGAGGCCGGCTCGTGCCGGTCCACCTCGTCCACCGTGACGGCGAAGACCCGCTTGCCGGTCGACGACACCGATCCGCGCACGGAGACGCCGCTGCCGTCGGTGAGCGCGACCTGCTCCCCGACCCGCAGCCGGCGTACGGCGACCGCGTGGTGGGCCTCGTCGCCGGTGACCGTCACCTCATCGCCGACCGCGACACCGTCGAGGTCGGGAACGAGGTGGACGGGCAGGCTCATCGGGCCGAGATCAGTGCGGGTTGAACGCGTCGCGGAGCCGGCCGAACACCGACTTCGAGCCGGGTCGGACCTGGCCGGACGGGGCCTCCTCGCCGCGGATCGCCGCGAGCTCGCGGAGCAGCTGCTCCTCGCGCGCGTCGAGCCTGGTCGGCGTCTCGACCACCATCGTCACGACCAGGTCGCCCCGGCCGCCGCGCAGACCGGGCACACCGCGACCGCGCAGCACCTGCTCGGTGCCCGACTGGGTGCCGGGCCGGATGTCGAGGTCGAAGGTCTGCTCCGGCGCATCCTCCGACGCCTCGGCGCCGACCACGTCGGCCTCGAGCGTCGGCAGCGTCAAGGTGGTGCCCAGCGCAGCCGCGGTCATCGGCAGGGTGACGGTGCAGTGCAGGTCGTTGCCGTGCCGGGTGAAGGTCGGGTGAGCCGCGATGTGGATCTCGACGTAGAGGTCACCGGCCGGACCACCGCCGGGGCCGACCTCGCCCTCGCCACCGAGCTGGACCCGGGTGCCGGTGTCCACGCCCGCCGGGATCTTGACGGTGAGCGTGCGACGCGAGCGGACCCGTCCGTCGCCCGAGCACTCCCGGCACGGGTCGGGGATGATCGTGCCGAAGCCACGGCACGCGGCGCACGGACGGAGCGTGCGGATCTCGCCGAGGAACGAGCGCTGCACGTGCGCGACCTCACCCGCACCGCGGCAGGTCTCGCACGGGACCGGGTGGGTGCCGCTGGCGGTGCCCTCACCCTGGCAGGTCCCGCACAGCACGGCGGTGTCGACCTTGATCTCGCGGGTGACGCCGAAGGCTGCCTCGGCGAGCTCCACCTCGAGCCGGATCAGGGCGTCCTGCCCGCGCCGCTCCCGCGGTCGGGGGCCACGACCCTGGCCTCCGCCGGCACCGCCGCCGCCGAAGAACGCATCCATGATGTCGGTGAACGAGAAGCCGGCGCCCTGCCCGAAGCCGGCACCGCCCATGCCGCCGAACGGATCGCCCCCGCGGTCGTACGAGGCTCGCTTGGCGGGATCGGAGAGCACCTCGTAGGCCAGCGAGACCTCCTTGAAGCGCTCCTGGGCCTCGGGGTCCGGGTTGACGTCCGGGTGGTACTGCCGCGCGAGCCGCCGGTAGGCCTTCTTGATGGCGTCGCCGTCCG
>JBAWHI010000203.1:0-2953 GCA_049593675.1 Nocardioides sp. | reverse complement strand
TCAAGGGCGACACCTCCGGTCACGTGCAGTGGGTCAAGGAGGTGCGGCTGGACTGCGACGGCGACACCTTGCTGGTCAAGGTCGACCAGGTGGGTGCGGCCTGCCACACCGGTGACCGGACGTGCTTCGACGCCGACCTGCTCAGCGATGACTGACGCGGCGACGTCGGCGGCGCGCCGCCGCACCTTCGGCCCGGTCGTCCTGCTCGGCCTGGTGGCCGGCGTGCTGACAGCGCTCGCCGGCAACAAGCCGGCGGCGCAGGCCGACGCCGCGAGCTCCGCGGCGGTGAGCAGCGGCTTCGTGTCCTACGACGCGCACCTGCCGGTCGTCACGGCGCTCGGCCTGGTCGTCCTGGCCTGCTGGGGAGTCGTGCTGGTCACCCGGGGTCGGGTGCGACGAGCGGTCGCCGTGCTCGGCACCGTCGCCTCGGCCGGCGCGCTGGCCGCTGTCCTGGCCGGATGGAGCCAGGTCCCCGACCAGCTGCGCGAGGAGCTGGCGCAGGTCGGGGTGAGCGACCCGGCGATCTCCCACACGGGGTGGTTCTGGCTGGCCGCGCTCGGTGCCCTGGGCTCGCTCGTGTCCTCCGCCCTGGCCGTCGCGCTCACGCCGTCCTGGCCCGAGATGGGCAGCCGGTACGACGCGCCCGGCGCCGCCGCACCCGCGCCGGTGCAGGCGCCGGAGGATCAGACCAGCCTGGACCTGTGGAAGGCGATGGACGAGGGACGCGACCCCACGGACCCGAAAACGGACCGGGCCTGAATAGACTGTCCCCGACCCCGCACGCACGCCCTGAGGAGCCCCCGCATGTCTGACAGCCACGGCAACACTCCCGCAGCCTGGTCGGCCGTCACGGTCGCCATGCTCGGCTTCGTGGTCGGCGCCGTGGGCCTGCTTCTGGACCCGATCAGCATGACCATCTTCTGGGTGGGTGTCGCGATCGGCGTCGCGTCCCTGGTCGTCTTCGCGGTGATGGCCAAGCTCGGCTTCCACGAGTCCGGCAGCCACTGACGGACCTGCGATGACCGCCACCGCCCCTCCGCAGGAGACCGCCGTCGCGGCGGAGGTCGAGCCGCGCCGGTGGCGGCGGATGGTGGCGCCCGCAGCGACCATCGGCGGCCTGGCGATCGCCACGCTCGCGCTCCACGTGCGCGACCCGCACACGAGCGGCTCCTGGGGCTTCTGCCCGAGCGCCGCGATGGGGTTCTGGTGTCCCGGTTGCGGTGGCCTGCGCGCGACCAACGACCTGTCGAACGGAGACGTCGGTGCCGCCGCGTCCAGCAACCTGCTGTTCGTGGCCGCGGTGCCCGTCATCGTCTTCCTCCTGGGCCGCTGGGCGGTCGATCGGTGGATCGGGCGGGAGCGGGAGCCGAACGCCCGCCTGATCACGATCGCCACCGTCGTGTTCTGCCTGCTCGGCGTCGCCTTCGCGGTGCTGCGCAACCTGCCGGCCGGCGCCTGGCTCGCTCCCTGACCTCACCCGGACAGCACGAAGGGCCGGCCACCAGGCCGGCCCTTCGTCATGGGTGTCTCAGGGTCAGGTCGTGTACTCGAAGTTCGTGTCGATCGCGCCGGTGGCGATCAGGATGATCGAGACGATCACCATGAGGATGCCGATCACGCCGGTGATGATGCCGGTGAGCGCCATGCCGTCGCCCTTCAGCGCACCGTTCGACTGGCGGATGTCCTTGCGCGCCAGGATGCCGAGCACCAGGGCCACGATGCTCGAGACGACCAGGAAGCCGCAGCAGATCGTCAGCAGCCCGACGAGGCCGGTCACCAGCGAGGCGATCGCCTTGCCCGCGGTCTTCGGCGGCGTGGCGCCGGGCGTCGGCTGCGGCGCGCCGTACTGCGGCGGCGGGGGAGGCGGTTCGGAATAGCTCACTGCAAGACCCTTCGTCATGGCCGTCCGTCTGCCGGCCTTCAGCGCGGACACTACCCACCTGAGTCGGCTTCATGCAGCGTGAAACACTGTGTTCCGCCACCGTTCTGCGGGCGTGTTCAGCCCGCCCGCCCCGCCCGCCCGATCCCCGCTGGAGTCGCCATGTCCGTGCTCGACGAGATCGTGGCCGGCGTGCGTGCCGACCTCGTCGAGAGGGAGCAGACGACCAGTCTGGTCGACCTGCGGGCCGCTCTCGCCGACGTCGACCCGCCGCGCGACCCGATGCCGCACTTCCGGGCCCCGGGCTCGAGCGTCATCGCCGAGGTGAAGCGGCGCAGCCCGAGCAAGGGCGACCTGGCCGACATCCCTGACCCGGCAGAGCTCGCCCGGCGCTACGCCGCCGGCGGAGCCGCCGCGATCAGCGTCCTCACCGAGGGGCGGCGCTTCGGCGGCAGCCTGGACGACCTGCGGGCGGTGCGTGCTGCGGTCTCGACCCCGATCCTGCGCAAGGACTTCATCGTCACGACCTACCAGCTCCTCGAGGCGCGGGCCGCCGGTGCCGACCTGGCGCTGCTGATCGTCGCCGCCCTCGACGACGACACCCTGCGGCGGCTGCACGACGAGGCTCGCGAACTCGGCCTGACCGTCCTGGTCGAGGTCCACGACGAGGCCGAGACCGAGCGGGCGGTCGCGCTCGGCGCTGAGCTGGTCGGCGTCAACGCCCGCAACCTCAAGACCCTCGAGATCCACGACGACACCTTCGCGCGGCTGGCTCCGCTGGTGCCCGACGACCGGGTCAAGGTGGCCGAGAGCGGCATCTTCGGTCCCGACGATGTGCGGCGGTTCGTGGCCGAGGGCGCTCGCGCCGTCCTCGTCGGCGAGGCCTTGGTGAAGGACGGCGATCCCGAGCGGGCGGTCGCCGCGATGACGGGAGTGCAGGCATGAGTTTCGACGCCGACGAGCGCGGCTGGTTCGGAGACTTCGGGGGCCGGTTCATGCCGGAGGCACTGGTCGCCGCCCTCGACGAGCTCACCGTCGCGTGGCACGAGGCGATGGCCGACCCGACGTTCGTGG
>JBAWHI010000202.1:0-6211 GCA_049593675.1 Nocardioides sp. | reverse complement strand
GTCGTGGACGCCGTCGGCGGCATCGAGATCTGCCCGACCCAGGCCATGAAGGACCCGCTGGCCAAGCTGGACATCAAGAAGGGCTGCCAGGAGGCGGACGGCGCGACCGCGCTGGGCTACGCCCGCTCGCGCCACACCTCGAACATCGGCGACATCGACCGGGTCAAGCACCAGCGCGAGGTGGTCGCGGCCGTCGGGAGCAAGGTGATGTCGCCGTGGACGTTCATCAACCCGATCCGCTACTGGCGGCTCTGGAACGCGGTGCCCGAGTTCTTCGCGTTCGGGGAGGGCATGGGTCCGTTCCAGGCCGCGAAGTGGGCCTCGGCGATGACGAACGTCGGCCTCAGCTGCGTCGTCCCGATCTCCGACCTCGCGGTGCACTGGGACCCCGAGCGGTCCCAGCAGATGTTCGACCTCATCCAGGACGACAAGACCGCCGACATCCCCCCGGCCCTCTGCACGCCGACCGGGCTCCCGAAGGACGTGACGGGGTGACCTACGAGACGCTGCGCTGGGACGTCGACGCCGACGGCATCGCAACGCTCACCCTGGATCGCCCCGACCAGCTCAACGCCTTCGACCTGACGATGGCCGGCGAGCTCGAGCAGGTCTTCCGCACGGACGCGCTCGCCGACGAGGTGCGCGCGGTCGTGGTGACCGGCGCCGGCCGCGCGTTCTGCGCCGGGATGGACCTGGCTGCCGAGGGCAACGTCTTCGGCCTCGACGAGTCCCTGCGTCCCGGCGTGGAGGAGTTCCGCGAGCGGTACGACGAGCAGCCCTACGCCGACGGGGTCCGCGACACCGGGGGCAAGGTGACGCTGGCGATCCACGCCCTGCCGAAGCCCGTGATCGCCGCCATCAACGGGCCAGCCGTCGGCATCGGGGCCACCATGACCCTGGGCATGGACCTCCGTCTGGCCTCCACCCAGGCCCGGATCGGCTTCGTCTTCGGCCGGCTCGGCATCGTGCCGGAGGCTGCGTCGAGCTGGTTCCTGCCCCGGATCGTCGGCGTCCAGCAGGCCCTGGAGTGGGTCTACGCGGCCGACATCCTCAGCGCCGAGGACGCCCTCGCCGGGCGGCTGGTGCGCAGCGTGCACGAGCCGGACGACCTGCTGCCGGCGGCGTACGCGCTGGCGCGCTCGTTTGTGGTCGGCCGCTCCCCGGTCGCCCTCGGGCTCGCCAAGCGGCTGATCTACCGCAACAGTGCCACTGCCGACCCGTTGGACGCGCACCTGTCGGACTCCCTGGCGATGTACTGGACCTCGCTCGGCGACGGCGCGGAGGGCGTCGCGGCCTTCGTCGAGAAGCGCGCTCCCGAGTTCACCGGTCGAGCCTCCGAGCTGCCCCGGATCTTCTAGCGGCCCTCACGCCGGGTCGTCGACACCGTGGGCCCGGTTCCAGGAGTGCATGACGATCAGCGTCTTGGTGCCGGTCAGCTTGCCGGTGCGGCGCATCGCGTTGACCACCCGCTGGAGGTGGTCGACGTCGTCGACGCGGATCCGCACGAGCGCGTCGGGATCGCCGGCGATGGTGAAGAACTCCTGCACCTCGGGGACGTCCCTCAAGATGTCGCCGAGCTCGCCGGTCTCGGTGCCCCCGGACAGGCGCACCTCGGTGAACGCCTCCAGCGAGCCGCTCTGCGGGTCGTCGACCAGGGCGGTGTAGCCGCGGATGATCCGCGCGGCCTCCATGCGCTCGATGCGCCGGGACACCGGAGCGGCCGACAGGCCGACGTCGCGGGCGATGTCGACCACCGACGCGCGTGCGTCGCGGCGGAGGATGGAGAGGATCCGGCGGTCGGTCTCGTCGAGGAGCACGAGCGCATCTTTCCATGGTGAGACCACGGAAAGCATCGCAAGGGACCCGATCTCACGCGATCTCCCGTGCTTATTCCGCCGATCGCATGCGTCCTCGCGTCACCTGCGTCGATCTGTGCGAACGTGACGCCCGGGCGACCCCCGCAGACACGACGGCGCGCGACCCCGACCCGGGGCCTCGCGTCGACGTGTGTCCGACCCGTTGTCCGGTGCCCGTCCGAGGAGATCCACCCATGTCGCAGACCGATGTCATCTCGCCCTCGGACGCCGAGGAGATCGCGACCCTCCGGGAGATCTCGCGCCGGGTCCTGTGGCTGGCCACGGCGGTGGTGGACCAGGCCAACCGCGGTCGCCCCAACACCACGGGGGTCAAGGTGGGCGGCCACCAGGCATCGTCCGCCTCGATGGTCGACATCATGGTCGCCTTGTGGTTCCACGAGCTGACGGCCGTCGACCGCGTCTCGGTGAAGCCGCACGCATCGCCGGTGCTGCACGCGATCAACTACCTCCTCGGCGACCTCGACGAGGCTTACCTCCCGACCCTGCGCGCCAAGGGAGGACTCCAGTCCTACCCGAGCCGCCTCAAGGACCCCGACACGGTCGACTTCTCGACCGGGTCCGTCGGCATCGGCGCGACCGCCGCCCTCTGGGCAGCCATGGCGCACCGCTACACGCGGGCCCACTTCCCCGACACCCCTCCGGCCGGCCGCTTCGTCAGCCTCATCGGGGACGCCGAGCTCGACGAGGGCGCGATCTGGGAGGCGGTCGCGGACCCGGCCGTCGCTCGACTGGGCGAGCTGCTCTGGGTCGTCGATCTCAACCGTCAGTCCCTGGACCGGGTGGTGCCCGACATCCAGATCGAGCGCCTCCAAGGGATGTTCGAGGCAGCCGGCTGGCAGGTCGTCACCTTGAAGTGGGGTCGGCTGATCACCGAGATCTTCGAGCGCCCTGGCGGCGACGAGCTCAAGCGCCGCCTGGAGCAGATGCCCAACGAGGAGTACCAGCGGATGCTCCGCGTCGAGGAGCACGAGGTCCCGGGCCGCATCCTGGCTGCGGGCGGCACCGACGAGCTGCACCGGCTCGTCACCGGCATCGATGCCTCCACCATCGCTGCCGCCGTGCGCGACCTCGGCGGCCACGACATGGGCCTGCTGGTCGACACCTTCGGTGCCGTCGACGACACCCGGCCGACCGTGGTCTTCGCCTACACGGTCAAGGGGCGCCGGCTGCCCACCGAGGGGCACCCGAACAACCACTCGGCGCTGCTCACCGAGGACCAGATGATCCGGCTGGCAGAGACGTGCGGCACCTCGCTGGCGGACCCGTGGCGGGTCTTCGATCCGGCCAGCGGACCGGCCCGACTCTGCGCCCAGCGCTCCGAGATCCTGCGCCGTGAGCCGGTCGGCACGTCCGCCAGCCTCACGATCCCGACCTCGCTGGGACACCCCCACCGCAAGCCCGCGTCGACGCAGGCCGCCCTGGGCCGGCTGCTGGCCGACGTGGCTCGCGACGTGCCCGACGCTGCCGGTCACATCGTGACCTGCAGTCCCGACGTCGCCTCGTCGACCAACCTGGGCGGCTGGATCAACAAGACCGGGGTCTGGTCGGTCGACGAGCGGACCGACTGGTTCGCCGACGACGCAGAGCGGCTGCTGAAGTGGGCCGAGACCCTGACCGGCCAGCACATCGAGATCGGCATCGCCGAGGTCAACCTGGTGGGTCTGCTGGGCGAGCTCGGGGCCACCTGGAGCCGCTGGGGCCGGCGACTGATCCCCATCGCCACGCTCTACGACCCGTTCGTCGCGCGCGCTCTCGAGCCCTGGTCCTACGGCATCTACGCCGGCGGCCAGTCGATCCTGGTCGGCACACCGTCAGGGGTGACGCTGGCACCCGAGGGCGGGGCCCACCAGTCCATCTACACCCCGTCGATCGGGCTGGAGCAGCCCGGCTGCGTCGCCTGGGAGCCGGCCTTCGCCCAGGACCTCGAGTGGACCTTCCTCCACGCCATGGATCGGGTCGGAGTGGCGGGCGGCACCTCGTCGTACTTCCGTCTCTCGACGCGACCGATCGATCCCGCGCTCGCCGCCCTCCCCGAGGACCCCGCCCTGCTCGAGCGCCGGCGACGCCAGGCCGTCGCGGGCGGCTACCGGCTGACGCAGCACGACCTCCGCACCGAGCAGGTCACGCTGGTCGGCATGGGGGCGATCATGCCCGAGGTGCTCGCCGCCGCGGCGGCCCTGGAGCAGCAGGGCGTCGTCGCCGGCGTCGTGTGCCTGACCAGCGCCGACCTCGTCTTCCGGTCGTTCCAGCAGCGCGGCCGCCGGGAGACGACCGACGGTGGCAACATCGTCGACCTGCTCCTCCCTGCCGACCACCCCGCACCACTCGTCACGGTGCTGGACGGTCACCCGCACACCCTGTCGTTCCTCGCCGGGGCGCGCGGCGACCGCGTGCACTGCCTGGGGGTGAGCGAGTTCGGTCAGTCCTCGGACCTCGCCGACGCCTACGCGATCCACCACATCGACACCGCCTCGATCATCGACGCCGCACTGGGACTGCTCGGTCGCTAGCGGCCCCGATCCCTCAGAGCCGGCCCCGGTCCTGGTGGACCAGCGGGCGGAAGGTACGGCGATCCGGGGGTCTCGGGGCGCCGCTGCTCGTACCCTCGTGCTCGTGCTCCACCACCTCGCCGCGACCACTGCCGCCATCCTCCCCGCCGCCGCTCTCGCCGCCGCCGCTCTCGCCGTGCCCGCCACCGCAAGCACGGGACCCCTCGACCTGCCGGCCACCCCCCGGGCCGCGACCTCCCACACCCTCGTGTTCCAGCCCGACCAGGACACGCTGAGCTCGATGAGGCTCCCCAGCGGCAAGCAGGCCACGCTGCAGTCCTCGAGGTCGAGCGTGCGCGAGGTCGCCCTGTCCCCCGATGGGCGTCGCGTCGCGTGGACCAGCTACACCAGCGACGGCCGGATCCCGTCGGACCACCTCCGGGTGCGAACCACCTCCGCACGCGGCAAGGCCGCGAACGTCCTCGCCCGGCACCCGCGCAGGTTCGAGCACCTCGACGACGTCGCCTGGTCACCGAACGGGCGCCGGCTCGTCTTCACCGCCTGGGCTCGCAACCGGGCCGCCACCTTCGATGCGTGGATCATCAAGCGCAACGGTCGCCACCTGACGAAGATCGCCTCCCGTGTCGGGAGCTGCCCCGACGGATGCGGTCAGCTCCTCTGGGCACCCGACGGCAAGAGCATCGCCTGGTACACCGAGGGGGACGACGGCCGGTTCTCCGAGGGGTGGCACCGGCTGCGCCTGGCAAGCGGGCGCACGACCCGACTGCCCGACGGGTTCTTCGGCTGGAGCGACAGCATGCGCTGGGTCGGCATCCTTCCCCCCGACAGCTCCCGCATCGTCGTCAAGCGCACCAACGGCAGCCATCGACGCGAGCTCAAGGGCCCCTACCCCGACACCTACGGTGCTGCGCCCGAGATGTTCTTCGGAGCCGGCAAGTGGATCGGCTACCGCACCGACGAGGTGACCGACACCGGCGAGAACGACGACCAGTACGTCGCGATCAACTTCGGCACCACTCGTGTCACGACCCTGCACCCCGCCGACCCGGAGCGCGGCGGACCGTTCGCCTTCCGGTGAGGCCCCGGGTGGACCTGGGGCTCAGGGCTGGGACGGGACGCCGGCGAGGACCCGTTCGGCCCTGGCTGAGCTCCACCCCCGCATGGATGCTCGACGACGTCCACGCCGTCAGCAACACGACCAGACAGCAGACCCCGCCGTCGGCGGGGACTGCTGTCGGTCGGTGCCCGGTGGTCAGCGGCGTCGCAGGGCGAAGCCGAGCCAGGTGAACCAGAGGATGAGCCCGAGCCCGAAGATGGAGGTCGCGATGTCGGCGGCGGCCGGGAGGACGGTGGCGAACCCGACGGTCGCGAGGCCGAGCGCGAGACCTCCGAGCGGGGCCGAGAGGACGCGGGACCGCAGGACGGCGACTCCGACTGCAGCTGCCCAGAGTGCGCCGGCGACCTCGATGCCGCCGCCGAGGGCGTCCTGGATGACGCTCGTGGAGACCCAGGTGGTGAGGGCGAGGTCGGGGTCCTGTGCGTACAGGGCCACGGCGGTGTGCTGGCCGACGAGCGCGATGCTTCCGCTGGCGATGAGCAGGCCGGACCAGATCAGTCCGAATGCTGCGGAGACTCGGGCTAGTGCGGGTGCCGGCGCGAGGCGTTGAGCGACGCCGAGCGAGACCAGCGCCATCGCGGCCCCGCCGAGGAGGTAGAGCACGAAGTACCAGGCGCCCAGCTCGCCCTGGTGGTCGCGGAGGAAGTCCAGCGACGCTGCGGGGTCGTCCAGGGGCGACGTGAAGCCGCGGGGGACGAGGTAGGCGA
>JBAWHI010000201.1:0-3110 GCA_049593675.1 Nocardioides sp. | reverse complement strand
GCCGGACGCGGTGCCCAGCGCGCCGCGCTGGTGGTGGCGGCCGAGCTCTGCGGGGTGGCCCAGGGGGCCGTCGACCTCGCGGCCGGCCACGCTCGCACCCGCCGGCAGTTCGACCGGGTGATCGGCTCCTTCCAGGGCGTCGCCTTCCAGCTCGCTGACGCAGCGGTGGCCCGCAAGGCGGCCTGGGACCTCACGCTCCACGCGGCCTGGGCCGTCGAGCAGGACCGGCCCGAGGCCGAGGCCCAGGTGCACGCCGCCTGCTGGTCCGCCGGTCGCGCCGCCGTCTTCGCCGCCGAGCGATGCATCCAGGTGCACGGCGGCATGGGCATCACCCGGGAGGCCGACCCGCACCTCTACCTGCGGCGGGCGATGGTGCTCGACGCCTCCCTGGGTGCGGGCAGCTGGCACCGCCGGCGCTCGGGCGAGCTGCGCGTGGCGGCCCACGGGTGAGCGCACCCGTACCCGTCTGAGATCGCCCGGGCGCAGTGCTTGCCCCGGACCCTCGCAGCGACGTAACATACCAACCGGTCGGAATATAGGAGACGACGTGAAGTTCGGCATCATGAACCTGTTCCCGGTGGTCGAGGGTTCCTCGGACCACCAGGTGCTCCGCGACACCCTGGACGAGATCCAGCTGGCGGACGAGCTGGGCTTCGACTCCGTCTGGCTCGCCGAGCACCACTTCTCGCAGTACGGGATCCTCGGGAGCCCGCTGCACTTCGGCATGGCGGTGGCCGAGCGCACCAGCCGGATCACCATCGGCACCGCGGTGCTGGTGATCCCGCTCCACGACCCGCTGCGCCTGGCCGAGGACATCGCCTCGCTCGACGTGCTCTCGGGCGGTCGGGTCAGCATCGGCGTCGGGCGCGGCTACCAGCCCAAGGAGTTCAACGGCTTCGGCATCCCCCTCGAGGAGAGCAAGGAGCGCTACGAGGAGACGCTCGAGATCGTGCGCCTCGCGCTCAGCACGGAGAACTTCAGCTACGAGGGCAAGCACTTCCGCTACGACGAGGTCACGACCTACCCGCGTCCGATGACGCCGGGTGGCCCGACGATCCTGCAGGGCACCGTCTCACCAGAGAGCTTCGCGGCACGCGGGGCGATCGGCGAGCCGATCATCACCTCGCCGAACTTCACGCCCCTCGGCCTGATGAAGAAGAACTTCGACCTCTATCGCACCGCGATGACCGAGAACGGCCACGACCTCGAGGCCTACGACCTTCCCTTCATGCAGCAGGTCTGGTGTGGTGAGGGGGAGCAGGGGCTGCGCACCGCGGCGGAGGCCGCCCTCCAGTACTACAGGTCCGTGAACAAGGTGATCCCCGGGTCGGAGGAGGCGATGGAGAAGGAGCGGGCCTACTACGAGGCGGTGCGCAAGAACATCGACCTCCTCACGCTCGAGGAGACCCTGACCCACGGCGGCAACTTCGGCTCCCCGCAGAAGATCATCGAGAACCTCGAGGTGCTGCGCGAGCAGCTCGGGATCAACCACTACATCGGGTGGCTGCGGATCCCGAGCCTGGACCGCACCGCCGCGCTCAAGTCGATGGAGGAGTTCGCCACCAAGGTGATCCCGCACTTCCGCGCCCAGGAGGAGGCCGCGTCCTCCGGCCGGGCCACCGAGGCGGTCGTCGGGTGAAGGTCAGCGTCTTCCTGAGCGCGCAGTTCGACCCGGCGGCCTCACCGGTCGCCGGCCTCGACGACGTGCTCGCACAGGCGGCTGCCGCCGAGGACGGCGGCTTCGAGACCCTCGTCCTCGGCCACCACTACCTCGCCCAGTCGGCCTTCATGCAGCCGATCCCGCTGGCGGCCCACCTCGCTCACGCCACGTCGCGGGTCCGGATCGGGTTCGGCGTGCTGCTGGCACCGCTGCTCAACCCCATCGCGCTCGCCGAGGAGCTGGCCACCCTCGACGTGCTCACGCGTGGCCGGCTCACGGTCGGCATCGGCGCCGGCTACCGGCGGCGGGAGACCACGGCCTTCGGCGTCGCCTGGCCCGACCGGTTGCAGCGGCTCCGGGAGTACGTCCCGCTGCTGCGTGCGTTGTGGGCGGGCGAGACCCTCGACGCCGCCGGCACGTGGGGCGAGGTCCCCGGTGCCTCGCTGGCCCTGCGGCCCGTCCAGCCCGGCGGCCCGCCGCTCTGGATCGGTGCGTTCGCCGAGCCGGCGGTCCGGCGTGCCGCACGACTGGACTGCCCCTGGTTGATCGGCCCGAAGGGCAACGACGCGGAGGTCGGCGCGGCGCTCGCGATCTATCGCGAGGTGCTCGCCGAGCACGGTCACGACCTGCGGCGTGCCTACCCGATGTCCCGCGAGGCCTTCGTCGCCGACACCCACGCCGCCGCCGTCGCCGGCATCCGGCCGCACCTCGAGCGCCAGTACGCCGGCTACAAGTCCTGGGACGACGCTCAGACGATCGACATCGACCGCTACATCGAGGAGGACTGCCTCGTGGGCACGCCCGACGAGATCGTGGCGAAGATGCGGCACTGGGAGGACCAGCACGGCATCACCGAGATCTCGCTGCGCCTGCAGTTCTTCGGAGCCGGCCAGGAGGAGACGATGGACCAGATCGCCCGCATCGGCGCCGACGTCGTCCCCCGGGTGGGGACAGCCTCATCGAACCCCGGGAGCCTCCGATGACGGCCGGCAGCCTGGCGCGGATCCTCGAGCTGCGCGCGGAGGTCTCGCCGGAGGCTGCCGCGTTGCACGGCGACGACGGCAGGTCCTGGACCAACCGCGAGGCCGACCGTGCGGCGGGCGCGATCTCGCGCGCCCTGGCCGATGCCGGCGTGCGGCCCGGAGACCGGGTCGCGACCTATGTCACGAACGGGCCGGAGCTCGCGCTGCTGCTCTTCGGTGCCTGGAAGCTCGGCGCCGTCCCGGTGACCATCAGCAGTCTCTACAACGAGCACGAGCTCGCGGAGTCGATCGCCAAGACCCGACCGGTCCTGCTGATCGCCGACGGCGCGCGCCCGTCCGTGGTCGCGGCCCAGGAGGGCATCCCCGTGCGGACGCTGTCCGGCGCCCTCGACGGGGTGGCCGCGCTGGCCTGGGCGGACGCTGCCGACGGCGCAGGCGGCCACAGCCCCGGCGTCGACGTGGTCGCG
>JBAWHI010000200.1:0-2787 GCA_049593675.1 Nocardioides sp. | reverse complement strand
GCTGGGCCGCGGCCGGCGCTGCGGGGACGGCCGGGGCGGCGGCAGCAGCCGGGGCGGCGGCAGCTCCCTCGGCGGGGGCGGCCGACTGGACGCGCACGTTGAACATGTGCCCGACCGTCTCCTCCTTGATGCCCTCGAGCATCGCGGAGAACATGTCGAAGCCCTCGCGCTGGTACTCGATCAGCGGGTCGCGCTGGGCCATCGCGCGCAGGCCGATGCCCTCCTTGAGGTAGTCCATCTCGTAGAGGTGCTCGCGCCACTTGCGGTCCATGACCTGCAGCAGGACCTGGCGCTCCAGCTCGCGCATGCCGCCCTGGGAGCCGATCAGCTCGTCGATCTCGGCCTCGCGAGCGGCGTAGGCGTTGCCGACGTCGGCCAGGATCGCCTCGCGCAGGGACTCGCTGGTGAGCTCGTCGTCGGCGTCGTCGTCCTCACCGGCCAGCTGCTGCCAGCGGATGCCGACCGGGTACAGGGTGCCCAGGGCCGTCCACAGCTTCTCCAGGTCCCAGTCCTCGGCGTAGCCCTCGGAGGTGGCGCCGTCGGCGTAGGCCTGGACCACGTCCTCGAGCATGTGCTGGATCTGGGACTGGATGTCCTCGCCGGCGAGCACGCGGCGGCGCTCGTCGTAGATGACGGTGCGCTGCTTGTTGAGCACCTCGTCGTACTTGAGGACGTTCTTGCGGATCTCGAAGTTCTGCTGCTCGACCTGGGTCTGCGCGCTGCGGATGGCCTTGGTGACCATGCCGGCCTCGATCGGCACGTCGTCCGGCAGGTTGAACCGGTTCATGATCGATTCGACGACCTGGCCGTTGAAGCGGCGCATGAGGTCGTCGCCCAGGGACAGGTAGAAGCGGGACTCGCCGTGGTCGCCCTGGCGGCCGGAGCGGCCGCGCAGCTGGTTGTCGATGCGGCGGGACTCGTGGCGCTCGGTGCCCAGGACGTAGAGGCCGCCGGCCTGCTTGACCTCCTCGGCCTCCGCGGCGACCTGGGTGCGCACCTCGGCGACGACCGCGTCCCACGCCGCCTCGTACTCCTCGCGGGTCTCGACGGGGTCGAGGCCGCGGCGGCGCAGCTCCAGGTCGGCCAGGAACTCGGGGTTGCCGCCGAGCACGATGTCGGTGCCGCGGCCGGCCATGTTGGTGGCCACGGTGACCGCGCCGGCCTGCCCGGCCTGGGCGATGATCGTGGCCTCGCGCTCGTGGTGCTTGGCGTTGAGGACCTCGTGCGGGACCTGCCGCTGCACCAGCAGCTTCGCCAGGTACTCCGACTTCGCCACGCTCGTGGTGCCGACCAGCACCGGCTGGCCCTTGGCGTGCTTCTCGGCGATGTCGTCGGCGACCGCCTCGAACTTGGCCGGTTCGGTCTTGTAGATCAGGTCGGGCTGGTCGTTGCGGATCATCGGCCGGTTGGTCGGGATGCTGACCACGCCGAGCTTGTAGATCTGGTGCAGCTCGGCGGCCTCGGTCTGGGCGGTGCCGGTCATCCCGGACAGCTTCGAGTACAGCCGGAAGTAGTTCTGCAGGGTGATGGTGGCCAGGGTCTGGTTCTCGGCCTGGACCTCCACCCCCTCCTTGGCCTCGATGGCCTGGTGCATGCCCTCGTTGTAGCGGCGCCCGGCCAGCACGCGGCCGGTGAACTCGTCGACGATCAGCACCGCGCCGTCGCGGACGATGTAGTCCTTGTCCTTCGTGAACAGCTCCTTGACCTTCAGGGCGTTGTTCAGGTAGCCGACCAGGGGCGTGTTCGCGGCCTCGTAGAGGTTGTCGATGCCCAGCTGGTCCTCGACGTAGGTGACGCCTTCCTCGGTGACGCCGACGGTGCGCTTGCGCTCGTCGACCTCGTAGTGCTTGTCGCGCTGCATGGACGGGGCCATCCGGGCGAACTCCTGGTACCAGCGCGCGCTCTGCTCGGCCGGCCCGGAGATGATCAGCGGCGTGCGGGCCTCGTCGATGAGGATCGAGTCGGCCTCGTCGACGACGGCGAAGTTGTGGCCGCGCTGCACCATGTCGCGGGCGTTCCACGCCATGTTGTCGCGCAGGTAGTCGAAGCCGAACTCGTTGTTCGTGCCGTAGGTGATGTCGGCCCGGTACTGCTCGCGGCGCACCGCGGGGGGCATCTCGGAGAGGATCACGCCCACGGTGAGGCCCAGGAACCGGTGGATGCGGCCCATGTTCTCGGAGTCGCGCTTGGCCAGGTAGTCGTTCGTGGTGACCATGTGCACGCCGTCGCCGGAGATGGCGTTGAGGTATGCCGGGAAGGCCGAGGTCAGGGTCTTGCCCTCACCGGTCTTCATCTCCGCGATGTTGCCCAGGTGCAGCGCCGAGCCGCCCATGAGCTGGACTTTGAAGGCGCGCTGGCCCAGCGTCCGCTTGGCGCCCTCGCGGACCACCGCGAACGCCTCGAACATGAGGTCGTCGAGGGCCTCGCCGTCGGCGTAGCGGCGCTTGAACTCCTCGGTCTTGGCGCGCAGCTCGTCATCGGTGAGGGCCTCGACCTCGGGCTCGAGGCTCTCGATGTGGTCCGCGTACTTCGCCAGCCGCTTGACCAGCTTCGTCTCTCCGGCACGGAGCAGGCGGTTCAGCAACGGCACGGGTCGACCTCATTCACGATCAGCGGGTCCTGCTTGGCGGGGTTTCTGGGTCTTGCCGGCCACCAGGGTAGCGAAGCGGGTCCGGCCCCCACGGTTCAACGCCGAAGGGGCGGCAACCGTTCCGGTCGGATCGGTCGCCGCCCCTCCGGGCACGGCTGCGCGGGTTCGGCGCAGGGTCAGTGCGTCAGGCTGATCAC
>JBAWHI010000199.1:0-6693 GCA_049593675.1 Nocardioides sp. | reverse complement strand
AGTCGATCTCGACCAGGGTCAGCCCGTCCGGGATGCCGTCCGCCTCGATCGAGGCCTCGGTCGCCTGGCAGTCGTGGCACCAGTCGGCGTGGAAGTAGAGCACGACGTCGCTGTCGGCGTACGCCGCACGGTCGGCGTCGTAGTCGTCCCAGGTGACCAGCTGGCCGGCCGGCGTGGCCGGCTCCCCCTCGTCGCCCTTGTCGCCCTTGTCCGGCGAGGACTGCTCCGGCGTCGGGGTGGCCGTAGCGCTCTGCGGACTCGTCGAGGACTCGTCGGCCGCGGTGTCGGACTCCTCGCCGCCGCAGCCCGCCAGCGCGAGCGCGAGGACGGCGGTCGGGAGCAGGGCGCGGAGCGGGGTGATCCTGGAGCTGGCCATGGCTCCATCCTGACCCACCGGGTGACGGACCGGGCTTACGGTTCGGTGACGTCGACGCTCACCCCTCGGTCATGGGCACCCGCACACCACGCGCCGCGGCCACCTCGGTCGCGCGGTCGTAGCCGGCGTCGACGTGGCGGATGACGCCCATGCCGGGGTCGTTGGTGAGGACGCGCTCGATCTTCTGCGCCGCGAGCGCCGTGCCGTCCGCGACGCAGACCTGGCCGGAGTGCAGGGACCGCCCGATGCCGACGCCACCGCCATGGTGGAAGGAGACCCAGGTCGCACCGGAGGCGGTGTTGACCAGGGCGTTGAGGATGGCCCAGTCCGCGATGGCGTCCGAGCCGTCGAGCATCCCCTCGGTCTCCCGGTAGGGCGAGGCCACGGACCCGCAGTCGAGGTGGTCGCGCCCGATCACCACGGGGGCCTTCAGCTCGCCGGAGGCCACCATCTCGTTGAACCTCAGGCCGGCGAGGTGGCGCTCGCCGTAGCCGAGCCAGCAGATCCGCGCCGGCAGCCCCTGGAAGTGCACCCGCTCCTGAGCCATCTCGATCCACTTGCGGAGCCGCTCGTTCTGTGCCGATTCGTGGGCAGGGAACAGCTCGAGGATCGCCCGGTCGGTGGCGGCGATGTCGGCGGGGTCGCCCGAGAGCGCGGCCCAGCGGAAGGGGCCCTTGCCCTCGCAGAAGAGCGGGCGGATGTAGGCCGGCACGAACCCCGGGAAGTCGAAGGCGCGGTCGTAGCCGCCCGTGCGGGCCTCGTCACGGATCGAGTTTCCGTAGTCGAAGACCTCAGCGCCCTTGTCCTGGAACTCGACCATCGCCCGCACGTGCGCGGCCATCGAGGCCTGTGCCTCCTTGGTGAACCCGGCCGGGTCGGCGCTGCGCCGCGCCTCCCACTCCTCGAACGGCACACCGACCGGCAGGTAGTAGAGCGGGTCGTGCGCGGAGGTCTGGTCGGTGACGATGTCGATCGGGGCGTCCGTCTCGAGCAGCTCCGGCAGCATCGCCGCCGCGTTGCCCAGGACCCCGATCGACAGCGGTCGGCGCTCGTCGCGAGCCTCGACCGCCAGTGCCACCGCCTCGGACAGCGAGGACGCCTGGACGTCGAGGTAGCGGTGGTCGATCCGGCGCTGGATCCGCGCGGCGTCGCACTCGATGCAGATCACCACACCGTCGTTCATCGTGACGGCGAGCGGCTGAGCGCCGCCCATCCCGCCCAGCCCGGCGGTGACGGTGATGGTCCCGGCGAGCGTGCCGTCGAACCGCTTGTCGGCCACCGCCGCGAAGGTCTCGAACGTGCCCTGCAGGATCCCCTGGGTCCCGATGTAGATCCAGGAGCCGGCGGTCATCTGGCCGTACATGGTCAGGCCCAGGTCCTCGAGTCGCCGGAACTCCTCCCAGTTCGCCCAGTCGCCGACCAGGTTGGAGTTCGCGATCAGCACCCGTGGCGCCCACTCGTGGGTCTTCATGACGCCGACCGGCTTGCCGGACTGCACGAGCATCGTCTCGTCGTCCTCGAGCGTGGCGAGGGTGCGCACCAGGGCGTCGTAGGCCTCCCACGACCGAGCGGCCTTGCCGGTGCCTCCGTAGACGACGAGCTCGGCGGGGTTCTCGGCGTTCTCGGGGTCGAGGTTGTTCATCAGCATCCGCAGCGGCGCCTCGGTCTGCCAGGACCGAGCGGTCAGCTCGGTCCCGCGCGCGGCTCGGATGGGGAGCCTGGGGTTCTGGGGCAGGTCGTTCACTGGAGCTCTCCGATCACGGACTCGGCGGCGGACAGGACGGCACCCGAGGCGACCAGCGCGACGGCTGCCTCGATCTCGGGCGAGAGGTGGCGGTCGGGGCCGGGACCCTCGATGCCGGACGAGCGCAGCAGCGAGACGACGGCCGCGGTGGCCGGTGAGGGCTCCAGCGGCGCGCGCAGGTCGAGGGCCCGTGCAGCGGTCAGGACCTCGATCGCGACGACCCGCGTCAGTCCGTCGACCGAGCGGCGCAGCTTGCGGGCGGCCGACCAGCCCATCGACACGTGGTCCTCCTGCATCGCGCTGGAGGGGATCGAGTCCACCGAGGCCGGGACCGCGAGCCGCTTGAGCTCGGAGACGATCGCGGCCTGGGTGTACTGCGCGATCATGTGACCGCTGTCGACGCCGGGGTCGTCGGCGAGGAACGGCGGGAGCCCGTGGCTGCGAGCCTTGTCGAGGAACCGGTCGGTACGGCGCTCGCTGATCGAGGCCACGTCGGCGGCGACGATCGCGAGGAAGTCGAGCACGTAGGCGACCGGCGCCCCGTGGAAGTTGCCGTTGGACTCGACGCGGCCCTCGGGCGCCAGCACCACGGGGTTGTCGACGGCCGAGCGCAGCTCGACGGACGCGACCGACGCGGCGTGCTCGACGGTGTCGCGCGCAGCACCGTGCACCTGAGGCGAGCAGCGCAGCGAGTAGGCGTCCTGGACCCGGTTGCAGTCCGGTCCGCGGTGCGAGGCCACCACCCCCGAGCCGGCGAGCAGCGCGACCAGGTTGGCCGCCGAGCGGGCCTGGCCCGGGTGCGGGCGGATCGCCTGCAGCTCGGGCGCGAACACCCGGTCGGTGGCGAGCTGCGCCTCGACCGACATCGCCGCCGCGATGTCGGCGGTGCGCAGCAGCGTCCGGAGGTCCTCGATCGCCAGGACCAGCATGCCGAGCATGCCGTCGGTGCCGTTGATCAGTGCCAGGCCCTCCTTGGCGGCCAGCTCGACCGGCGCGAGCCCGGCGGTGGCCAGTGCCTCCGCGGCCGGCTGCAGCCGGCCCGACGCGTCACGCACCTCGCCCTCCCCCATCAGCGCGAGCGCGCAGTGCGAGAGCGGCGCGAGGTCGCCCGAACAGCCGAGGGAGCCGTACTCGCGCACCACCGGCGTGATCTCGTGCGTGAGCAGACCGGCGAGCAGCTCGGCGGTCTCGACCCGCACGCCGGTGTGGCCGGTCGCGAGCGTCGAGAGCCGCAGCAGCATGAGGGCGCGCACGACCTCGCGCTCGACCTCGGGTCCCGACCCGGCCGCGTGGGAGCGGACCAGCGAGCGCTGGAGCTGGGCGCGCATGTCGGCGGGGATGTGCCGCGACGCGAGCGCGCCGAAGCCGGTCGAGACGCCGTACGCCGGAGTCGTGGCCGCCGCGAGCTCCTCGACGACCTCGCGGGCGCGACCGATGGCGGCGAGGGCGTCGGCGCCCAGCTCGACCGGGGCGCCGTCGCGCGCGACCTCCTTCAGCTCCGCGAACGACACGGGCCCGACTGCGACTGTGACCATGGGCCCATCGTGGCCGCGTGGACCCGGGGCGAACAGCCCGTTGCGGCACCCGCTGTCTGGCATCCGAGACACGCGGGGACGGGCTTCGTAACCCCTGGGTGTCATCCCGCGTTAACCGTCTACGCCAGCCGAGGATGGTTGACGGCCACACAGGCAGGTGTCGGGGGACACATGGGGGATGCCGCACTACGCACCCAGGGAGTAGCAGATGACCAACTCGGAACTCGATCCCAGGACCAGCAAGCCCACGAGGACCCGCAGCGTCGCCGCCGCGGCCGCTCTCGTCACCGGCCTCGCCGCCGGCTCCATGGTCGCGACCGCCCCGGCCAGCGCCGGCGCCGCCACAGATCCCGCGTCGCTCGCCCGGACCGGCCCGGGAGACATCGCGCTCCAGGCCGGCGCCTACGGCACCCGCCTGCGAGGCGGGGACGTGCCGGCCGGCTCCGGCCTGACCGCGTTCTCGGTCATCGGCTGCAGCGACCAGGCGGGCAAGACCCGCCGCAACTCGGTCCTGACCGCCGACCTCCCCAGCCTCGGCACGGTCTCCGGGGTGAAGACCCGCAACTGGACCCGCAAGCGCGGCGGGACGATGCACTCGTTCTCGCGCAGCTCGACCGCGGAGGTCGTGCTCGCCGACAGCCCACTCGGCAAGCTCAGCATCCGCGGCGTCACCTCGCGCTCCCATGCCTGGCACGACGGGAGCCGCTTCCGCTCCGATACCCGGTCCAGCATCGGCCGGATCGTGTTCACCCCGCCGGTCGGCGAGCCCCAGGAGCTGGACCTCCCCGCCCCCGGTGATCCCATCGCGATCCCGGGTCTCGCCTCGATCAAGATCGGCGGCTCCCAGGAGCGCACCAGCAAGACCGGTGCCTCGGCCTGGGCGGTCGCGCTGAAGGTGAAGATCCTGCCCACCGGCACCGACCTGTACGTCGCGCGCAGCAGGGCCCAGGCCTTCTCCGGGGTCAAGCACGGCCGGTTCGGCGGCTACTCGGCCGGCACCGAGGCCCAGGCGCTCGGCGGCGTCCTGACCAGCGGGCGCAACCCGCTCTCGCTCATGCCCTGCCAGGGCACCCACGGCGAGGTCGAGGGCCGAGACGACGTCGACGTCGACCTCGGCGGCGGCCTGCACGTCGAGGCGGTCAGCTCCGAGCAGTGGTCCAAGCGACTCGCGAAGCGCAGCAAGGCCTGGGAGCGCGGCTCGGTGGCCGGCGTCGACCTCGGCGACGGCGCCCTCGTCATCGACGCTGTGGTCGGCAAGGCGAAGGTGGTCCGCAAGGCCAAGGGCGGCATCAAGCGCAGCGCGGCCGGCACCCGGATCGGCTCGATCACCGTGGACGGTGAGCCCCAGGAGCTCCCGCTCGACGAGGTGGTCGAGATCCCCGGCCTGGTCAAGCTCGAGCCGAAGGTGGTCGAGAGGATCCGTGGCGGGCTCAAGGTCGTCGCCCTGCGGATCAGCCTGCTCGACGGCACCGGTGCGGTGATCGACCTGGGTGTCGCGAAGACGTTCATCCGGCGCTGAGGCCCTCCGCAGGCCACCAGGCAAGACGCGGCGCCGGCGTGCCGGCCCCGGGCGTTGACTGGGTCTCGTGACCCAGACCATCGCTCCGGTGCCGGACGTCGGCGCTACGCGTCGGTGGGCGATGCTCGGCGCCAGCACGCTGGCCCAGGCCGCAGCGGCGGTGATGATCCACGGGCCGGCGTTCCTGATCCCGACCCTGCACGCCCAGGGGATGAGCCTCGCCCGGGCCGGCGTGGTCGCCGCGGCCCCCACGGTCGGGGTGATGCTCACGCTGGTGGCATGGGGCTGGGTGACCGACCGCCGCGGTGAGCGGTTCGTGCTGGTGACCGGCCTGGTCGCCACCACGGTCGCCGGCGTCGCGGGCGCCCTGTCGGGTGGGACGACGCTGCTGGTGCTCACCCTGGTCCTGGCGGGCGCGGCCGCGGCGAGCACCAACGCAGCGAGCGGCCGCGTGGTCGTCGGCTGGTTCCCGCCGCAGCGACGCGGCCTCGCGATGGGGATCCGGCAGATGTCACAGCCGATCGGCGTCGGCGTCGCCGCGGTCTCGATCGCGGTCGTGGCCGACACCGCCGGCGTCCACGCCGCGCTCTGGGTGCCGACGATCGCGTGTGCGCTGGCGGCGCTGCTGGTCGTGGCCGTGGTGATCGACCCGCCGCGCCCGGCGGAGCGCTCCGGCGCCGTCGCGGCGAACCCCTACCGCCGCGACTCCTACCTCGCCCGTATCCACGGGGTCTCGGTGCTGCTGGTCGCGCCCCAGTTCCTCGTGTGGAGCTTCGGGCTGGTCTGGCTCGTGCAGGACCGCGGGTGGGAGCCGGCCGCGGCGGGGACCGTGGTCGCGCTCGCCCAGGTGGCGGGCGCCCTGGGCCGGATGGCCGTCGGCCACCTCTCCGACGTCGTGGGTGGCCGGATGGCACCGCTGCGCTGGGTCGCTGTCGCCGCGGCGGCCTCGATGGCGCTGCTCGGTCTCACCGCGGCGCTCGACCTGGCCGTCGCCGTACTCCTGGTCGTGGTGGCCACCGTGGTGACGGTCGCCGACAACGGGCTGGCCTTCACCGCGGTCGCCGAGCGGGCCGGACCGTTCTGGTCCGGTCGGGCGCTCGGGGTGCAGAACACCGCGCAGTTCCTGACCGGTTCGGCGGTCCCGCCCCTCGCCGGGCTTGCTGTCGCGCAGTTCGGGTTCGCCGCGACCTTCGCCCTGGGTGCGCTGCTCCCGCTGCTCGCCGCACCGCTCGTGCCGGTGCACCGAGAGCGTGAGCTGAGCTGACGCTGGGTACGGCTCCCGGCAGGGACTGAGCCCAGGGAGGGACCCATGACCACCACGACCATCGTCATCATCGCCATCGTCGTGATCGTTGCGATCGCGATCGGCGTCGGCGCCTACGTCTCGTCGCGTCGGCGACGCCACGAGCAGAAGCGACACCGTGCAGGCCAGCTGCGCAGCAAGGCGGCCGCCCAGACGGGCGCGGTCGACGGCGCCCAGCAGGAGGCGGCCGCGGCGCAGGCACGCGCCGAGACCGCC
>JBAWHI010000198.1:0-3828 GCA_049593675.1 Nocardioides sp. | reverse complement strand
CGCGGTCATCGGCCACGAGATCGGCCACGGCTTCGACGACCAGGGCGCGCAGTACGACGGGTCCGGCAACCTCAACGACTGGTGGACCCCCGACGACAAGGCCGCCTTCGAGGTGAAGTCGACCAAGCTGATCGAGCAGTACGACGCCTTCGAGCCCCGCAACCTGCCCGGCGAGCGGGTCAACGGCTCGCTCACCGTCGGCGAGAACATCGGGGACCTCGGCGGCCTGACGATCGGCCACACGGCCTACCAGATCGCGCGCGGCGGCGCCGCGACCGTCGAGGAGCGCCAGAGCCTGTTCATGAACTGGGCCTACTGCTGGCGCACCAAGCGGCGCAAGGAGCAGGACCTGCAGTACCTCACCATCGACCCGCACAGCCCGCCGGAGTTCCGCGCCAACATCGTGCGCAACCTCGACGAGTTCCACGAGGTGTTCGGGACCGCCGAGGGCGACGGGCTCTGGCTGGACCCC
Source organism: Nocardioides sp. (assembly GCA_049593675.1). GTDB lineage: Bacteria > Actinomycetota > Actinomycetes > Propionibacteriales > Nocardioidaceae > Nocardioides. Next base: position 3,356 of record JBAWHI010000198.1, on the reverse strand, counting down.
GCGGACCGGGTCCGGATCTGGTGATCTCTCTCAGCAGCGGATGACCCGGCCCGGCACGAAGCCGCCGCCGGATCCCCCGCACCGGCGGCTCCGGGTCACCGGAGCCGCCCGCGGCCTCACTTGAACCGCTGGTAGGTGACCGTCGGGAAGTACATCGTCGTGGCGGTGCCGAAGTCGTCGGAGACCCGCAGGTGGAGCGAGTTCTGTCCCTTCTTGATCTTCGTGCAGAACTGCACCGTCGCCTGGTCGAACTCACCGTTGTAGGTGAAGTACTTGGGGCTCTCGCTGGTGCCCACGCCGTTCTTGTAGAGCGAGACCGAGGTGAGCTCGCCGGCCCCGCCGCTGTTCGCGAACGCGGTGAAGGTGACCAGCACGGTGTCCTTGCCCTTCTTGGGCCCCTTGACCTGCCACTGGGAGCCCTCGACGTCGGCGGCCGAGCCGCTCGGGACGTTCTGGAAGTCCATGCTGCGCGTGCTCATGCCGAGGGCGGGCCCCCCAGTGCAGTTGGAGATGACCGCGCGCTCCGCCGGGCGGGCCGGCATCCGCAGGTCGTCGCCGTCCCCGTCGGCTGCCTGGGCCGTGGATCCGGTGAGCGCTGCGCCGCCGGCGAGGGCGAGGGTCGCGACTCCCGCGGCACTGATGATGCGGAGGTTCTTCATGACTGCTCCTGTGGTCGTGCGGCCCTGATTGTCGGGCCACGTTGACCAGGAGGAGCGATCCTCCGGGACCCGTGATACGTCCGGGCCCGGACCTAGCTCATCCGAGCGACCGCGAGGCGGACCTCAGCTCCGGGCCGGTGCAGCCGGCCGCGTGGGCGTTCCACGGGATCTCGACGTACGACGCGCCGCGCTTCGCCGCCCAGTCGAGGGTCTTCACGCAGCTGCCCATCCGCTCGGCGGTCGCGGTCTGGAAGGCCAGCGTCGGGGCGTACCTCGCGATGGCGGTGTACATCCGCTGGTAGTGCTTCTTCGGCGACGCGGCGTCCAGCGAGGTGATCGGCGAGCGGATCGAGTTGTTGCCCAGGACGCACCGGGCCGCGAGCGACTGCTTGCAGTGCCGCATCATCGCGATGGTGAAGCCGGTGTCGACCCTCCGGCCGCCCGTGCGCGTCACGAGCTGCGTCGGGTTGAGTGCCAGGCCGGACCGGGTCTGCTTCCAGGCCCGGTGGGCGACGACCTGCTGGCGGTGGCAGCGCTTGTCCTTGGCTGCGGTGTAGCCCGCCCGGAGCAGCGCACGTCGCGATCCGGCGTCGGAGGTCTGCCGGATGAAGGGCTCGGCGTAGAAGGTGGAGCAGCGCGAGATCACCACCTCGGCGAGGACGGCCCGGTCGTCGTAGCGCTGGGCGAGGCGACGCTGCAGACCGGCGTACGCCCGACCGTAGGCCCGGCTCCAGAAGCGCGGCACGGAGCCCGCCTGGCTGTCGTGCGGGTCACGCAGCCGCACCGGTGCCCCACCGAGACGCTTCGCCCAACGGGGCGCGTGCACGCCGGTGAGGACCCGGAGCTTCACCCGGGCGCCCGAGCGCTGGGCCTGGGCGAACGCGCGGTCGATGGCGGCCGGTCGGAACGCCTTGCGCCGGGGCTGGATCTTGGCCCAGTTGACCTGCACGACGTAGGAGTCGACCACGTCGCTGAGCTCGGCCGAGGGCGGCCCGTTGCGGTTCAGCAGACCGGTGAGCAGCGGCTTCACCACCGGCCGGACGGCGTCGCCACCCGCAGCCGCGGCGCTCGCCGGGGCGGCAGGCGTCGCCGGCACGGCGATCAGGAACACCGACAGCGCGGCAGCCAGGGTGGTCGCCAGGGCAGTGGTGAGGGCGCAGGTAGTAGCGCGTGGCACGTCGACCTCCCGAGAAGCAGATCGTTCGTCGATCCGTGTGCGAGCGGCCGACCGTCATCAATTTCGGGCATATCGTGGCAGGTTTCCCATCTGGAGCGCGAATCGGGGTAATGGCCCATCCGCCCGACTGTCGACGGCCGCTGATAGACAGGGCGTCATGAACCGTGAGCGCGCCGAGGCCCATCTGCGTGCGCTGGTCGGCAGCGAGACGGCCACCTTGCGAGAGGACCAGTGGAGCGCGATCGAGGCGCTCGCCGTCGATCGGCGCCGGGCCCTGGTCGTGCAGCGCACCGGCTGGGGCAAGTCCGCGGTCTACTTCGTGGCCACCCTGCTGCTGCGCGAGGAGGGCGCCGGGCCGACCGTGATCGTCTCGCCGCTGCTCGCGCTGATGCGCAACCAGATCGCCGCGGCCGAGCGGGCCGGCATCCGGGCGGTGACCATCAACTCCACCAACATGGAGGACTGGGAGCCGATCCAGGACTCGATCCGCGCCGGCGAGGTCGACGTGCTGCTGGTCAGCCCCGAGCGGCTGAACAACCCCGGCTTCCGCGACCAGGTCCTGCCCCGGCTGGCGGCGACGACCGGCCTCCTCGTCGTCGACGAGGCGCACTGCATCTCCGACTGGGGCCACGACTTCCGCCCCGACTACCGGCGCATCCGCACCCTGCTCGGGGAGCTGCCCGACGGCATCCCGGTCCTCGCCACCACGGCGACCGCCAACACCCGGGTCACCGGCGACGTCGCCGAGCAGCTGGGCCGCAGCGGGTCCCTGGGCGACGTCCTGGTGCTGCGCGGATCGCTCGACCGGGAGTCCCTGCGACTCGGCGTGGTGCGGCTGTCGACCGCCCAGCAGCGGCTCGCGTGGCTGGCCGACCACCTGGCGGAGCAGCCCGGATCGGGCATCGTCTACTGCCTTACCGTCGCCGCGACCCAGGAGATCGCCGACTACCTCCGCTCGCGCGGCCACCAGGTCGCGGCCTACTCCGGGCAGACCGAGACCACCGAGCGCCAGGCGCTGGAGCAGGACCTGATCGACGGACGGGTCAAGGCACTGATCGCCACCAGCGCTCTGGGCATGGGCTTCGACGCGACCCTGGGGTTCGTCGTCAACATGGGGGCTCCCGCCTCACCGGTGGCCTACTACCAGCAGGTCGGGCGAGCCGGGCGCGGCACCGACGAGGCGGCCGTCGTGCTGCTGCCGGCGATCGAGGACCGCGACATCTGGGCCTACTTCGCCTCGCTTGCCTTCCCGCGCGAGGAGCAGGTCCGACGCACCCTGGAGGTGCTCGCCGCCGAGGGCCGGCCGATGAGCACCGCCACCCTGGAGACGTACGTCGACCTCAACCGCACCCGGCTGGAGACGATGCTGAAGGTCCTCGACGTCGACGGCGCGGTCCGCCGGGTCCGGGGAGGCTGGGAGTCCACCGGGCTCGCGTGGGCCTACGACGAGGAGCGCTACCGCCGGGTGACGGAGGCGCGCGAGCGCGAGCAGCGCGCCATGCTCGACTACATCGCCACCG
>JBAWHI010000197.1:0-10275 GCA_049593675.1 Nocardioides sp. | reverse complement strand
GGCGGCGACCACGACCCCGGCGGCCACCACCCGAGCCGTACGCCGCGGTGGCGGCACCGGCTCCGGCAGCGGGTCCGCGGAGCCGTGCGACGGCGGCCGCGCACCCGGCTGGGTCAGGTGCGGGTCGAGGGGCAGCCAGGAGGCCGTCGGCTCCCCCGCGACACCGAAGGCGTCCCTGAGCGCGGCATCGAGCGCCTCGACGTACGACTCGACGTCCGGCCAGCGCTCCTCCCGGTCGACGGCGAGCCCGCGGCGCACGATCGCCTCGACCTCCTCGGGGAAGGGCCGCTCGGGCGTGGACAGCGGCGCGGGAGCACCGGGCGCCGCCGCTGCGGACAGCGACGCGTGCCGGTACGGCGCCCGGCCGCTGAGCAGGAGGTAGGTCAGCGCGGCCAGTGAGTACTGGTCGGCCCGCGGGTCGAGGTGCTCGCCCTGCGCCTGCTCGGGCGCGACGAAGGTCGGCGTGCCCGCGATCACGGTCAGCCGCGACGACATGTCGAGCGCCTTGCCGAGACCGAGGTCGGCGACCATCGCCCGCACCGTCGCGCCGCGCCTGCCGTCGTCGACCGCCCGGAAGAGCACGTTCGCGGGCTTCACGTCGCGGTGCAGCACGCCCCGCTCGTGCAACGCCTGGAGGCCGGCGCCGACCTGCCGCACCACCTCCATCGCCTGGGCCGGCGTCAGCCCCTCGACCTCGAGCCGGTCGGCGAGGGTGCCCTGGTCGGCGTACGACATGACCAGGTAGGGCCGCCCGTCGTCCAGCTCGCCGGCGTCGTAGACGCTGACGACGTAGGGCGACTCGACCTTGCGCAGGAAGCGGCCCTCCTCGAGGAACCGCTGCCGGACCTGGTGGTCCTCGGTCCAGTTGTCGGCGAGCACCTTCACCGCCACCGGCGAGTCGAGCTGCTCGTCGTAGGCGAGCCAGACGGTCGCGAACGCACCGGACCCGATCCGGCGACGCACGGCGTAGCGACCGAGACGCGCAGGCATGGACACCCCGTCAGTATGCGTCCCCCCGGGGCCGACCCCGAGAGACCCCGGGGTCGGGTCAGGGACGGACGCCCGGACTTCCCCGATGTGCTCGCCGCGCACCCGGGGCGAGGCTGAGCCCCATGATCAAGGTCGATTCCCTCACGAAGAAGTACGGCGGGTTCACCGCCGTCGACGATGTCAGCTTCACCGCCCGCCCCGGCCGGGTCACCGGCTTCCTCGGCCCGAACGGCGCCGGCAAGTCCACCACGATGCGGATCATGGTCGGGCTGACCCCGGCCGGCGCCGGCACCGCCGACATCGGCGGTCGCCGCTACGCCGACCTGCCGAACCCCGGCCTCGAGGTCGGCGTCCTGCTCGATGCCTCCGCCCAGCACGCGGGCCGCACCGGCCGCGAGATCCTCACCATCGCCCAGCGCACCATGGGCCTGCCGGCCCGGCGGGTCGACGAGATGCTCGAGCTGGTCAGCCTGACCCCCACCGAGGCCGGCCGCCGGGTGCGCAACTACTCCCTCGGCATGCGCCAGCGACTCGGGATCGGGACGGCGCTGCTCGGCGAGCCGGACGCGCTGATCCTCGACGAGCCGGCGAACGGCCTCGACCCGGCCGGCATCCGCTGGATGCGCGACCTGCTGCGCGACTACGCCGATCAGGGCGGCACCGTGCTGCTCTCCAGCCACCTGCTGCACGAGATCGAGGTCATCGCCGACGACCTGGTCGTGATCGGGCAGGGTCGGATCGTCGCGCAGGGCACCAAGGCCGAACTGCTCGCCGCAGCCGGGACCCTGGTCCGCACCGGCGACATACCGACCCTCGCCCGCGCCCTCGTCGACGCGGACCTCGAGTTCGCCCACCTGCCCGACGCCCTGCGCGTCGAGGCGGACCCCGACGTCGTGGGCCGGCTGGCCCTGCAGGCCGGCGTGGCCCTCTCCGAGCTGCGCGCCGCCGACGGCGCCGGCCTCGAGGAGATGTTCCTCGAGCTCACCGCAGAGACCCAGCGTGAAGGAGCAGCAGCATGAGCGCCACCACCGTCGAGCCGATCCCAGCGACGCGCACCACCCGCCCGGCCCGGCCGACGCCGGCCCGGATCCCGATGTCGCGGCTGGTGTCCGTCGAGCTCCGCAAGTCCTTCGACACCCGGTCGGGCTTCTGGCTGCTGGCCAGCATCGGCATCCTCGCCGTGCTGGCGACCGGAGCGGTCATCCTCTTCGCGCCGGACAGTGCGATCGACTACGAGACCTTCGCGACCGCCTTCGGCTTCCCGATGGCCATCGTCCTGCCGATGATCGCCATCCTCTCGATCACCAGCGAGTGGAGCCAGCGCACCGGCCTCACCTCGTTCACCCTCGTGCCGCACCGCGGCCGGGTGATCGGCGCCAAGGCGATCGTGGCACTGACCGTCGGCGTCGTCTCGATGCTGGTCGCCGCCGCGATCGGGGCGGCCGGCAACGTGATCGGGGCTGCGATCACCGGCAACGACACGGTCTGGAACGTGTCGGTCGCGGACCTCGCCCTCATCATCGTGGCGAACATCCTCGGCATGGCCGTCGGCTTCATGCTCGGCGTCCTGATCCGCAACTCCCCCGGCGCGATCGTCGGCTACTTCGTCTTCAGCCTGGTGCTGCCGACGGTCACGACCGTGCTGGCCGAGACCCAGGAATGGTTCGCCGACAAGCAGCCCTGGCTGGACTTCAACTACGCCCAGGGAGCGCTGTTCGAAGGCGGAGTGACCGGAGAGCAGTGGGCCCAGCTCGCCGTCACCGGCCTGTTCTGGCTGGTCATCCCGCTGTCGATCGGCATCGGGGCCGTGCTCCGCTCCGAGGTGAAGTAGCGCCGCGCAGCTCGCCTCGATCACCCTTCCCCGCCGGCCCGTCTAGGGTTCAGGCAACGGGGAAGGGTGATCTGGGTGATGGACGAGGCACGGACGCCGGACGAGATCGACGAGCTGGCGCGGCGGGCCCAGGATGGCGACCGGGAGGCGCTCGAGACGCTCCTCGCGGCGATCCGGCCGCGCGTCCTCAACGTCTGTCGCGGGGTGCTGCCGCACCTGCCGGACGCCGAGGACGCCTGCCAGGACGCGCTCATCCAGGTGTCCGCCAAGATCGGGTCGTGGGGTCGCCGGGGCCGGTTCACCACGTGGGTCCACGTGGTCGCGATGAACAGCGCCCGCTCGACGTACCGCCGGATGAGGAACCAGGCCATCGCCGCCGACCCGCAGGAGGTCGGGCCGCTGGAGCGGCCGGACCCCCGCACCACCAGCGTCATCGCCGGCACCCGCCTCGACCTCCTCGAGGCGATGGAGACCATCGAACGCGACCACCCGCAGTTCGTGGAGCCGCTGCTGCTGCGCGACGTCTACGGCCTGTCCTATGAGGAGATCGCCACCCAGGTCGGCGCCCCGCTGGGCACGGTCAAGGCGCAGATCCACCACGGCCGCAAGCTCGCCCGCCCGCTGCTGCGCGGTGATCGATGACGCCCAGGTCGCTCACCGTCGCGCTCGTCAGCGTCCTGGCGCTCGCCGCCTGCACCTCCGACAGCGACGGGCCGAGCGACTCGCCCTCGCCGGCAGCGGCGCCCGAGCCGCGCGCCGAGCCGGACGGCGACGTCGACGCCGGCTTCAGCGCTCCCGTCGAGGATCGCGTCTACCCGTCGGTGGGCGACCCCGGCGTCGATGCGCTGCACTACGACCTCACGCTCACCTGGGCTCCGGCCGAGCGGCGGCTCGACGCCCGGGAGAGGCTCACCTTCCGCGCCGTCTCCGACGCCGACGACTTCCAGCTGGACCTCGGCGAGCCACTCGAGGTGGCGTCGGTCCGGGTCGACGGCGTCGACACCGCGTTCGACCACGACGGCAAGGACCTCGTCATCGACCATGCGGTCCGTACGGACGACGAGCACACGGTCGTCATCCGCTACTCCGGCACGCCGAAGCCGGTCCCCGCGCCCGTCGAGCGCTCCGACTTCTCCCGCACCGGCTGGACGATCACCGACGACGGCGGCGTCTGGACGATGCAGGAGCCCTACGGCGCCTACAGCTGGTACGCCGTCAACGACCAGCCGTCCGACAAGGCGCTGTACGACATCACCATCCACGCACCCGCCCCGATGGTCGGCGTCGCCAACGGCGAGCTGGTGTCGCGGCGCACCGCGGGCGGCCGGCAGACGACCCACTGGCGACTCGACGAGCCGGCCGCGTCGTACCTCGTCACGGTCGCGATCGACGAGCTGGAGATGACCCGGGACCGGTCGTTCTCCGGGATCCCGATCACCTACTGGACGCCGCCGCGGCGACCGGCCCTGGTCCAGCGCCTGCGCCAGGCGCCGGGCGGGCTGGCGTGGCTCGAGGACCGGCTGGGGCCCTACCCCTTCGACCGTCTCGGCTTCCTCATCGTCGACTCGCGCAGCGGGATGGAGACCCAGACGATGATCACCCTCGGCGACACCCGCTACGCGACCTCGCCGGAGGTGCTGGTGCACGAGATGGCGCACCACTGGTACGGCGACTCGCTCACTCCCGTCGACTGGCGCGACGTCTGGATGAACGAGGGGATGGCGACCTATCTCCAGGGCGCGTGGCAGAGCTACGACGCCGGCCTGCCGCTCGATCCCACGGTCGAGCAGTGGCACACCTTCGACGAGCGGCTCCGCTCCGAGGCCGGGCCGCCGGCCGACTACGACCCGGACGCGTTCGGCAGCGCCAACGTCTACTACATCCCCGCCGTGATGTGGCACGAGCTGCGCCAGCGGCTCGGCGATCCGCTGTTCTGGCAGCTGGTCCGGGAGTGGCCCGAGGAGCGCGAGAACGGCAACGCGGACTACGACGAGATCACCGCGTGGTGGTCCGAGCGCAGCGGCGAGGACCTCGGGGAGTTCTTCGCCGAGTGGCTGCTCTCCGAGGAGACGCCCGCGCGCTGAGGTGTCTTGACAACGCGTGGCTATGCTCGTTAGCTTTATCGCTAACGCTATTAGCCATCTGAGAGGTCGCCATGACCGAGTTCCTCACCGTCGAGGACGGGACCATCGCCTACGACGTCGCCGGCAGCGGGCCACTGGTCGTCCTGGCGCACGGCATGGGCGACGACCGTGCCTCCTACCGGTTCCTCGTCCCCCGGCTGGTCGCGGCCGGCTACCGCGTCGCCACCACCGACCTGCGCGGCTGCGGCGAGTCGAGCGTCGACTGGCCTGCGTACTCCCGCACCGACATCGCCGGCGACCTGGTCGCGCTGGTCGGCCACCTCGGCGGCCCGGCGGTCCTCGTCGGCCAGTCGATCTCGGGGGGCGCGGTCACCATCGCCGCGGCCCAGGCACCCGACCTCGTCCTCGGGATCGTCGAGCTCGCCCCGTTCACGCGCCGGCAGACGTTCCGTCTCGGCGACCTCCGGGTGAAGCGGTTCCGAGCCGCCATGACCCGGCTGCTGCTGACCGTCTCGCTGGGCAGCGTGCGGTGGTGGCGCTCCTACCTCGACCTCGCGTTCCCCGGACCCAAGCCGGCCGACTGGGACGAGCAGCTGGAGCGGATCGGGGCCACCATGGGCGAGCCCGGCCGGATGAGGGCGATGCAGCGGATGGGCCGGTCGGCGCCGGTCGACGCCGGGGCGCAGCTGGAGCACGTCCGCTGCCCGGCGCTGATCGTCCAGGGCTCGCTCGACCCCGACTGGGCAGACCCGCGGGCCGAGGGGGAGGCGGTCGTCGCGGCGATGCCGGCGGGGCTCGCGACCCTCGAGATGATCGAGGGGGCGGGGCACTACCCGCACACCCAGTTCCCCGACGAGACGGCAGCGCTGCTGCTCGGGTTCCTCCAGGCGCACGCCCGTGCCTAGGGCGGGGCTCGACCCGGCCGTCGTCGTCGCCGCGGCCGCCGACCTGGCCGACGAGGTCGGTCTTGCGAACGTGACCATGTCGCTGCTGGCCGAGCGTCTCGGTGTCCGCGCACCGTCGCTCTACAAGCACATCGGCGGGCAGGCCGACCTGAATCGGCGGGTGGCCGTCCTGGCCGTCTCCGAGCTGGGCGACGCGCTGAGAGACGCACTGCAGGGCCGAGCCGGCCGGGACGCGCTGTCGGCGGCGGCCCGGACGCTCCGCGCCTACGTGATCGACCATCCGGGGCGGTACGCCGCGACCGTCCGCCTCGACGTGGACGAGCTCGACGAGCAGCTCACCGCGGCCAGCACGCGTGCGATGGCGGCCCTCGCGGCGGTGCTCAACGACTACCGGATCCCTCCCGAGCAGACCATCCACGCGCTGCGGATGCTGCGCAGCCTGCTGCACGGCTTCGCCATGCTCGAGGTCGCCGGGGGCTTCCAGCTCGATGCCGATGTCGACGAGAGCTTCGCGTGGCTGGTCGACTTCCTGGATCGCGGCCTGCGCCACCTGTCCGAGGAGGCGGGCAGCTAGCGCGCTCGATCTGCTGTCGGCAGAACCGCTTGTGCCACCGCCGCCCTCCCGTCCACGGTGGGCAGGTGAAGATCCTGGTGCTCGGCGGTTCGGTGTTCCTCTCCCAGGCGGTCGCGGCCGACGCCGTCGCCCGCGGGCACGAGGTGACGTGTGCGAGCCGCGGCTCGTCGGGCACGGTGCCGGACGGCGCGGCGTTCGCGCGGTGGGACCGCGCCGATCCGGTGCCGGACCAGATCGCGCGGGCGTCGTACGACGCCGTGGTCGACGTCGCCCGGAGACCGTCGTTCGTGCGCAGCGCCGTGGCCGCGTGGCCGGACGCGCACTGGGTCTTCGTCTCGACCATCAACGTCTACGCCGACGACTCGACCCCCGGGGGTCGACCCGGCACGCTCCCGCTGCGCGACCCGCAGCCGACGGACGTCGATCTCACGCAGCACCCGGAGGCCTACGGCCCGATGAAGGTCGCGTGCGAGCAGCTGGTCCGCGACGGCGCTGCCTCGTGGACGGTGATCCGGCCGGGCCTGATCATCGGGCCCGGCGACCCGAGCGGACGCTTCACCTACTGGCCGGTGCGACTGGCCGACGGCGGCGAGGTGCTCGCGGGCGGGCGGCCGAGCGACCGCGTCCAGGTGATCGACGTGCGCGACCTGGCGGCCTGGATCGTGACCTGCGCCGAGCAGCGCACCGTGGGCGACTACGACGGGGTCGGCGACGTCGTGACGATCGGCGACCTGCTGGCCGCGGTCGCCGCGGGCGTCGGCTCGGACGCATCGCTCACCTGGGTGCCGCAGGAGACCCTGACCGAGCAGGGCGTCGAGCCCTGGATGGGGCCGGGGTCGCTGCCGCTGTGGCTGCCCCGGCCCGAGCACGACGGGATGCTCGCCCACGACCCGGCCCCGTCGTACGCCGCCGGGCTCGTCGTCCGCCCGCTCGCCGACTCCGCGCGCGACACCCTGGCGTGGCAGCGCGCGACCCCCGACGCGATCGTGTCTGGAATGTCACGCGACCAGGAGGCCACGGTGCTCCGGGAGTGGCATAGCCTCCGAGAATGAGTGACCCGAAGCCCGCCCGTCTCTCGGCCGCCGAGCTCATCGACCTGGTCCTGGACGAGGGCTCGTGGAGCTCCTGGGACGTCCCACCGACCTACGCCGCCCTGTCGGAGGAGTACGCCGCCGAGCTCGCCGCCGCGCGGGAGAAGAGCGGGGTCGACGAGTCGGTGCTGACCGGTGAGGGTCTGATGCACGGGCGCCGGGTGGCGGTCGTGATGGGCGAGTTCCGCTTCCTGGCCGGGTCGATCGGGCGGGCCGCGGCCGACCGGCTCGTGGCCGCCATCGAGCGCGCCACCCGCGAGGGGCTGCCGCTGCTCGCGGCGCCGATCAGCGGTGGCACCCGCATGCAGGAGGGCACGCCCGCGTTCGTGCAGATGGTCCGGATCACCGAGGCGGTCGCGGCGCACAAGGCGGCCGCGCTGCCCTACCTCGTCTACCTGCGACACCCGACGACCGGCGGGGTGATGGCCTCCTGGGGGTCGTTGGGCCACGTGACCGTCGCCGAGACGGGCGCGTTGGTGGGCTTCTTGGGCCCGCGGGTCTACGAGGCGCTCTACGGCAAGCCATTCCCTCCGGGCGTGCAGACGGCCGAGAATCTCTATGCCCGCGGCATCATCGACGCGGTCCTGCCGCCCGAGGAGATCGCCGGGATCCTGGACCGGGCGCTGGCGATCCTGCTCGCCCCGCGCCACGGCATCCGGCCGGTGCCGGCGCCCATCCCGCTCACCCCGCTCCCCGACGTCGAGACCTGGGATGCCGTCACGCGCTCCCGGCGCCCCGACCGCCCCGGCGTACGCCGCCTGCTGAAGTACGCCGCCAGCGACGTCATCCCGCTCAACGGCACCGGCCAGGGCGAGCACGACCCCGGGCTGGTGCTGGCGCTGGTGCGGTTCGGCCAGGCGCCGTGCGTCTTCCTCGGGCAGGACCGCCGCGGTCAGACGACCGAGCACCCGATGGGGCCGGAGGCGCTGCGCGAGGCCCAGCGCGGCATGCGACTCGCCTCCGACCTCGGCCTGCCGCTGGTGACGGTCATCGACACCCAGGGTGCTGCGCTCTCCCCCGAGGCCGAGAACGGCGGGCTGGCCGGGGAGATCGCCCGCTGCCTCAACGAGCTCGTGACCGTGCGGGCGCCGACGCTGTGCCTGATGCTCGGCGAGGGCAACGGCGGCGGCGCGCTCGCGTTCCTGCCCGCCGACCGGGTGATCGCCGCCCAGCACGCCTGGCTCTCCCCCCTGCCCCCGGAGGGTGCGAGCGCCATCGTGCACCGCGACCTGGACCACGCCCCCGAGATGGCCCGCGCCCAGCAGGTGCGCGCGATCGACCTGCGCGACCGGGGCATCGTCGACCGGATCGTCGCCGAGCTCCCCGACGCCGCCGACGAGCCCGAGGCCTTCTGCCAGCGGGTCGGCGCCATCCTCGAGCACGAGCTCGCCGCGCTGCTCGACTCCGGTCCCGGCTCGCCCTCGGACCGGGCCCGCCGCTACCTGTAACGCGGGGTTATGGGCTCTGGTGTGCCGAAATTTCGGGTGACCAGAAGCCATAACCCCGCGTTACAAGCGCCGGGCGCGAGGTAGAACGCGTTACAGTCCGACCCCATGAAGACGTACGTCGTGAGCGGGGCCGCGTCCGGGATCGGAGCCGCGACGGCTGCGCTGCTGCGAGGGCAGGGCGGGCGGGTCATCACCGTCGACCGGCACGATGCGGACGTCACCGCCGACCTGGGTACGCCGGACGGGCGGGCCGCCGCGGTCGCGGGCGTGCGGGAGCGGACCGACGTCGTCCACGGCCTGGTCCCCGCAGCCGGGATCGCCGGACGCACGGGCATCGACTCGGCGCAGCTGGTGTCGGTGAACTTCTTCGGTGCGGTCGCGCTGGTGCACGGGCTGCAGGCCGAGCTCGCGGCTGCGGACGGCGCCAGTGTCGTGCTGCTGGCGTCCAACTCGATCACCGGCATGCCGGGCTGGAACGCCCCGGTCGCCCAGGCCTGCCTGCGCGACGACGAGGAGACGGCGCGCTCGGAGGCGGCGCAGGTCGAGTCGGTCATGGTCTACCCCTCCAGCAAGGCTGCGCTCGCCTGGTGGGCGCGGCGCGAGGGGGTGAAGCCCGAGTGGGCGGGTGCCGGGATCCGGCTCAACTCCGTGGCGCCCGGCGCGACCGAGACGCCGATGGTCGACGGCATGCGCGCCGACCCGGTGTTCGGCCCCCTCATCGATGCCTACCCCAATGCCATCGGGCGACTGGGGCGACCCGAGGAGGTCGCCGCCACGATCGCGTTCCTGCTCTCGGACGCGGCGGCCAACATCGTCGGCGTGTGCCTCTTCATCGACGGCGGCACCGACGCGATGCTGCACCCGATCTCCCCGGCCGGCTGGGAGGTCGGCCCGATCGAGCCGTGACCACTGCCGGCCCGCCGGCCCGCACCGCCCGGCAGTGGTCAGCCCGCGCAGTCGAGCGCCGCCGACCGCAGCGCCCGGCGTACCGCCTGCTGCTCGGCCAGGTCGGGGTCGAGGAACCGGCCCTCCTCGTCGAAGAATCCGGCTGCCACCAGGGTCTCGAAGCCGACCTCGTCGACGAACCGGGCCGCGACGCAGTCGGCCTGGGCTCGCGAGACGGTGTCGGTCTCCACCAGCGAGTCCGCGAAGGCTGCGGCGGCACGCTCCTGCGTCGACGTCTCGGGAGCCGATGACGAGCCCGAGTCCCAGGTGACGACGTAGCCGCCGACGAGGACCGCGACGACCACGACCGCGACCCCGACGGCCAGCACGGCCGTGCGCGCGGGTCCGCCCCGGCGTGGCGGCTCCGCCGGGAGTGCAGCGGCCGCGACCACGGCATCGCGCAGCGC
>JBAWHI010000196.1:0-1936 GCA_049593675.1 Nocardioides sp. | reverse complement strand
CCAAGGGCCGCGAGCAGCGGATGAGCGTTGCGTACGCCGACCTGGACGTGCTCGTCTTCGGCCACAGCCACATCCCGTGGGACACCGTGACGTCGACGGGCCTGCGGCTGCTGAACCCTGGCTCGCCTACCGACCGACGACGTCAGCCGCACTGCACCTACATGACCGCGACGGCCCAGAACGGCGGTCTCAGCGACGTCGTCCTGCACCGACTCCCCCCACGCCCCGAGAGGCTCACGAACGCTCCATGAGCCGGCGCCGCCGAAGGTCCCCCGCGATCGCCTGGAGAACGCGCAGAGCACGCGCCCGTGGTCCGGTGTGCCAGGCTCGAGGTCATGTTGGTCGAGGCCAGTGGAACCGCACCTCCCGAGACGGTCTGGCGCCGGTTCACCGATCCGTCGCAGTGGCCGTCGAGGGCCCCGCAGATCCGAGCCGTGGCAACTGCGGACTCCGAGCTGCGGGTGGGCGGCAGCGGCCGGGTGTCGGGACCAGGTCCGCTCGCCGTCGACTACGACATCGTCGAGATCGATGCCGACCTGCGGGTCTGGACGTGGGAGGTGGCGGTCGGACCTGCACGGGCGCGGATGCGCCACTACGTGCTGCCGACCGCGACGGGCGGCAGCCGCGCGCTCCTGCAGGTGGAGGGTCCGACGGCCGTCCCTGCTCAGGCCTACCGGCCGATGGCTCGTGCAGCGCTACGCCGACTGGTCGCCATGCCCTCGCCCACCCCTGCGGTGGATGCGTCGAGCGTGGACGAGCAGGTGGTCGAGCATGGCCTGCCGTCAGAGTCTGTCCGCGCGTTCCGCTTCGCATTCTCGCCCGCGTACGCCGCAGCGGCCCGCCCGTTCGGGATCACCCCTGCCACGACGTCGGTAGAGGTGGGCCCTCACTGGCTCTACGTCCGGTACGGGCCGTGGAGGCTGCTGACCCCGCGCGTGAATGTCGTTGCCGCGCAGGTGAGCGGTGACTTCAGCTTCGTCAAGACCGCCGGTCCCGCCCACCTGTCGCTGAGCGACCGCGGCGTGACGATGACCAGCAACGGTCACCGAGCAATCTGTCTCGAGTTCGCCGAGCCGGTCACGGCCATCGACACCACCGGTCTCATCCGGCATCCGGGCGCGACGCTCGCTGTCGCCGACCCCGAAGGTCTGGCAGCAGCGCTGGGGGTGGGCGTCTGATCGCCTCCGCGCGACTGCGGTCCGTCTGACAGCCGCGGGACGCTAGTCGGACGCGGAGCGCCGCTCGTGCAGGCGCTGCTGGGCGGCCGGGAGGAAGGCCAGGCACGGAGCCGTGGTGTCAGGATGCTTCTCGACCAGGTGGAAGGTCCAGCGGTCCATCGCCGCCAGATAGCCGTTCTCGGCGCCCGAGCGGTAGGTCGACCACTTGCGATGGCCCTTCGCGACGCACTGGGTGCAGGCGATCTTGTAGACGAACTGCTGGTCCGCGCCGACCTCGATCTTCACCGCCGCCAGACCACCGGCCTCGCCGGCCGCCTTCCGCTCTCGCGCGGATCGACTCGCCACCATCGCGCACCTCCGTCCTCGTCGGCCCGCGAGCCTACGCCGCGACCTCCACCGGGGCCGGCGCCGGGACCTGCGCCGGGACCTGCGACGTCAGCCGACGCCTCCAGGACGTGTGACCTGGGTCTCAAGCGGGTATAGCCCCACCGCACCCCGTCCACGTCTCCCCCAGGTGGCCGCCATGAGCGATGAGCAGTACTTCAAGGAACGCGAGCTCCAGAAGGGCGTGGCGGGGTGGCTCCTGCTCGCCGGGCTCGGCGTCGCCTACGTGATCTCCGGCGACTTCGCCGGCTGGAACTTCGGCCTCGCCGAGGGCGGCTGGGGCGGCCTGCTCGTCGCCGTCGTGATCATGGGGACGATGTACCTCTTCATGGTGCTGGGGCTGGCCGAGCTCTCCTCGACCATCTCGACCACGG
>JBAWHI010000195.1:0-5365 GCA_049593675.1 Nocardioides sp. | reverse complement strand
AGCATCGCGACCGTGCCTCCGTCGAGACGGATGAGATGGCCAAGCTTCGTCTTCGGAACGTCCTTCACGATCACCTCGTGATCGACCACCGTCACCTGTCGAGAGATCACCGCGGTGCCGGCGTCGAGGTCGACATCGGACCACTTGAGCCCGAGGCCTTCGCCGCGTCGGCAGCCTGACGTGGCGAGGAAGATCCACGTCGGTAGGTATCGGCTGTCGGCGGCGTAGTCAAAGAACGCTCGGAGTTGGTCGGCGGTCCACACCTTCGGACGGGTCGACTTCGCCGAAGCTGCGGACGCAGCGCGGCACCGGCGATCTCCGCCACGCCGTAGGGCACCTTGCCGCTCCGGCTGGAGAAGTCGAAGGCGCCTTCGCCGGTGATGATCAGGTCGGCCGCCCGGGCGCGTTCGGCCAGGCGGACCGCGTCCGCCACCAGCGCGATCCCCGGCTCACGGGAGCCACCGAGCAGCAGCAGCGCGAACCCCAGCCCGCCCGCGGCCCCGGCGCCCTTCTCGAGCGAGATCCGCCGGTCGGTGGCGGCGGCGAGCTCCTCCAGCCGGCCGTCGAGCTCCGGCAGCCGATCCTCGGCAACGCCCTTCTGCGGCCCGAACACCTTGGCGGCCCCGAAGAGCCCGGTGAGCGGGTTGTCGACGTCGCTGGCCGCGACCAGCTCGACGTCGAAGGCGGGCAGCTCGACCTTCGTGATGCCCGCCAGGCCGGCCGCCCCGGCGTCCAGCGGTCGGTCCGCAGTCGCCCCGAGCGCCGCGAGCAGACCCGCTCCCCCGTCGCTGGTGCCGCTCCCGCCGAGGCCGACGACGACCTTCGTCGCACCGGCCTCGACCGCGGCCAGCAGCAGCTCGCCCACGCCGTACGTCGTCGCCTCCTCGGGCCGCTCGCGCCGGGTGAGGTGGAGCCCGCAGGCCTGGGCGGCCTCGATGTAGGCGGTCGTGCCGTCCATCAGCACCGTCGCCGGGGTCGGCTCGCCGAGGGGTCCGCGAACGGTCACGGCGAGCAGGTCGCCGCCGAGGGCCGTGTGCAGCACGTCGACGAACCCGGGTCCGCCGTCGGCCATCGGGGCGAGGTCGACCTCGTCGGCCGGTGCCCGACGCCGCCAGCCGGCTGCGATGGCCTCCGCGGCCTCGACCGCGGTGAGGGTGCCGGCGAACTTGTCCGGGGCGATCAGAACGCGCATGCGTCCATCCTTGCCTACTGCTTAGGGTCGCTCTCATGGGAGACCAGAGCGGGGACCTGACGATCCGCCCGATGCGGGACGCAGACGTCTCCGATGCGGAGCGGGTCAGCGACGAGGGGTTCTTCGAGCTCGACTCGCGGATGCGTCGGGCCACGGATCCCGCCCCCGGCCGACGCTCCGAGCCGCACCGCACCGTGTGGATCGAGCGCACCCGGCACCTGGTCGCGACCGACCCCGGCGGATGCTGGGTGGCCGAGGACAGCACCGGGATCGTCGGGATCGCCACGTCGCTGCGCCGCGAGGTGCTGTGGTGCCTGGCGACGTACGCCGTGCTGCCCGGTCGCCAGGGGCAGGGCATCGGCAAGCCGCTGCTGGCCGCCGCGCTGCAGCACGGTCGCAGCTGCACCCGGCGCATGCTCGCCGCCTCCTCGGACACCAGGGCGGCACGGATCTATCACCAGGCCGGCTTCGAGCTGCACCCGCAGATGGCGCTCAGCGGCGCCCTGGACCGCTCCGCGATCCCGGTCGTGGAGAAGGTCCGCGACGGCCACGCCTCCGACATCGACCTGATGGACTCCCTCGACCGAGCGGCGCGCGGGGCCGGGCACGGCCCCGACCACGAGCTGATGCTGCGCTCCTGGCGGCTGCTGGTCTCCGACACCTCGACGGGGTCGGGCTACGCCTACATCAGCGAGCGAGGCAACCCGGTGCTGCTGGCCGCGTCCAACCGGCGCACCGCCACCCGGCTGCTGTGGGCAGCGCTGGCGGAGAGCAGCGGTGAGATCGACCTGCGCCACGTGACGGCCGCGAACCAGTGGGCGCTCGACGTGGGTTTCGCAGCCGGTCTCCGCCTGCACCTGGACGGCTACCTCGCGCTGCAGGGAATGAAACCGCCCACGCCGTACGTCCACAGTGGCGCCCTGCTGTGACTGCTGAACCGGGAGGACGACCCGGGGAATAGGATCGACCCATGACCACCGTGGATCTCCCGCTGCTGCCGCTCGGTCGCGGAGTCGACCTCAACAGCGAGCGGGGCGTCGAGTGTCCGGGCGACCTGCCGGCCGCGTCGGACCCCGACCTGGTGGCTCGGGCCCTGGCCGCCAAGGAGGCGCTCGGGGACAAGGTCTTCGTGCTGGGGCACCACTACCAGCGCGACGAGGTGATCCAGTTCGCCGATGTCACCGGCGACTCGTTCAAGCTCGCCCGCGATGCCGCGGCGCGACCGGAGGCGGAGTACATCGTCTTCTGCGGCGTGCACTTCATGGCCGAGTCGGCCGACATCCTCACCGGCCCCGGGCAGCAGGTGATCCTGCCGGACCTCGCGGCCGGCTGCTCGATGGCCGACATGGCCCGACTGACGCAGGTCGAGCTCGCCTGGCAGGCGATGCGCGATGCCGGTGTCGCCGACAGCGTCGTGCCGGTCACCTACATGAACTCCTCGGCCGACATCAAGGCGTTCTGCGGGCGCAACGGCGGCGTCGTGTGCACCTCGAGCAACGCCGAGGTCGCCCTGGAGTGGGCCTTCGAGCAGAAGGGCGGCGTCGCGGGTGGCGCCAAGGTGCTCTTCCTCCCCGACCAGCACCTGGGCCGCAACACCGCCGTGCTCAAGATGGGCCTCACGCTCGGCGACTGCGTGGTCTGGGACCCGCACCGCCCGAACGGCGGGCTCACCGTCGAGCAACTGCGCGACGCCACCATGATCCTCTGGAAGGGCCACTGCTCGGTGCACGGGCGCTTCTCCGAGGAGGTCGTCGACCAGCTGCGCGCGACCATCCCGGATGTGCAGATCCTGGTCCACCCGGAGTGCACGCACGAGGTCGTCCTCAAGGCCGACCTCGTCGGCTCGACCGAGTTCATCATCAAGACCATCGAGGCCGCTCCGGCAGGCTCCAGCTGGGCGATCGGCACCGAGCTCAACCTGGTGAAGCGGCTGGCGGCCGCTCACCCGGACAAGAACATCTCGTTCCTCGACAAGACCGTCTGCTACTGCTCGACGATGAACCGGATCGACCTTCCCCACTTCGTGTGGGCGATGGAGTCGCTGGTCGCCGGCACCGGCGTCAACCGGATCGAGGTCGACCCGGACACCGAGCGGGACGCCTTGGTCGCCCTCGAGCGGATGCTGGCCCTGCCGGGGAAGTCCGCTCGCGACTGAGGCCGTCGGGGCTCACAACCCGGGCGCACCCCAGACCGCGAGCCAGCGACTCAGGTCCTGCTCGACCGGGAGCTCGCCCGTGAGGACGTCGCGCACCTGGATCTCCAACAGGTTGTCGCGCAGCCGCTGGCCCTGCCCACCGGCCTGCTTCGGGGCGAAGGGGTAGAACGACGCCTGCTTGTAGAGGTAGACCAGCCCGACCCGGCGTCCGCTCGCATCGGCGAACGGCACGAGTGAGCAGAGCAGTCCGGGCCCGAAGCCCTGCGCCTCCAGGGAGGTGTTCACCGCGTGCAGATCGGTGACCTGGCCCGCGACGTCGTCGGGATCGTGCCGGTTGAGCAGCCAGGTGAACCCGAACTCGTCGTGGGTCACCTCGACCGGCGGCGCGTCGGGATCGGCGTCCAGCAGCGCCACGACGTCGTCCTGGGTCTGCTGGAAGGCCGGCCCGGCCGCTGCGCGGTAGCAGACCGAGCCCGTGCCGGTCGGCGTGAGTCCGAGCTCGGTCTGCAGGCTGATCGCCGCGCTCGGCACCAGGAACAGCGAGTCGAGGTTGGCCGGCTTCGGGCGCGACCGGCCGGTGATGACGTCCCAGAGACCCATGTCGCCCCGGTCAGGCCGTCGGCCGGTTGAGCTCGGCCTGGATCTTCGCCAGCTGCTCCAGCCGCTGCTCGAGGGTCGGGTGCGTGGAGGTGAGGGTGCGCATCGAGACGCCGCGGACGGCGGGGGCGATGAAGAACGCGTTCATCGCCTGGGAGGCGCGCAGGTCCCGGTCGGGGATCTGGTTGATGTCCCCGGTGATCTTCTGCAGCGCGGACGCGAGCGCGTGCGGCTTCATCGTGAGATAGGCCCCGGCGCGGTCGGCGGAGAGCTCCCGGTAGCGCGAGAGGAGCTTGAGGAGCACGAAGCTGATCACGTAGGTGAGCAGGCTGATCGCCAGCACGACCAGCCAGACCGGGACGCCGTTGTTGTTGTCCCGGCGGCCGCCGAAGATCGCACCCCACTGCGCTCCGCGGCTCAGCATCGCGGCGATGATGCCCGCCGAGGACGCGATGGTCATCACCAGCACGTCGCGGTGGGCGACGTGGGACAGCTCGTGGGCCAGGACGCCCTCGAGCTCCTCGGCGTCGAGGCGGCGCAGGATCCCGGTAGTCACGACCACCACGGAGCGATCGGGCGAGCGGCCGGTGGCGAAGGCGTTCGGGAGATCGGTGTCCGCGATCCCGACGCGGGGCTTCGGCATGTCCGCGAGGGTGCACAGCCGGTTGATCATCTCGTGTAGCTCGGGGGCCTGCTCCTGGGTGACCTCGCGGGCGCCCATGGCCTTCATCGCGACGGTGTCCGACTGGAACCACTGGAACCAGACGAGTCCGAGGCCGATGACGCCGATGAGGAACACGATGCCCGGGGAGCTCCAGAAGACCCCCATCAGCACCGCGATCAGACCGACGAAGAGGCCTCCGAGGAGGAACATCACCAGCGTCATCCGGACGGTGAGCCCCCGGTCGCCGACGAAGCGTGAACGTGCCATGGCTCTATTGTCCGGCACGGCCCAAGCAGCGGTGACGTCAGGCGGTGTCGCCCTCGGCCTTCTTCTCGGGCTCGGCCGCCAGGATGTCGCCGCCGCTCTCGGCCGCGTCGATCGCCTGCGGGGTCGAGCCGGAGCGCAGCGCGGCCAGCTCGGCCTCGACATCGGCCTGCGAGCTCATCGCGTCGAGCTCGCGGGCGATGTCGTCGCCCGGGGTCGCGCTCACGTCGTCGAGGGCGCCGGAGGCGATGAGCTCGTCGATGGCGCCAGCGCGGGCCTGCATCTGAGCGGTCTTGTCCTCCGCGCGCTCGATCGCGGCCCCGAGGTCGCCCATCTCGTCGCCGATCCCGGACATCGCCTCGTTGATGCGGGTCTGCGCCTCGGCGGCGGTGTAGGTGGCCTTGATCGTCTCCTTGCGGGTCCGGAACGCCTCGACCTTCGCCTGCAGCCGCTGCTGGGCGAGGGTGAGCTTCTCCTCCTCGCCCTGGAGCTG
>JBAWHI010000194.1:0-13914 GCA_049593675.1 Nocardioides sp. | reverse complement strand
GTTCAGCGCCCCGAGCTGATCGTCCTCGACGTCAACGAGACCCTGTCGGATCTCGCCGGGGTAGGGGAGGCGTTCGGTGAGGTGGGACTGGACGACTCCGCCGTCGACGCCTGGTTTGCCGGTGTCCTGCGAGACGCCTTCGCGCTCACCGTGCTGGGCGTGAACCCGTCGTTCGCCGAGATCGGCAGCGCCTCGCTGCGGGTCCGGCTCGCGGCCGCCGGAGCGAAGGACCCGGCCAGCGGCGCTCAACGGGTGATGGAGCGCTTCTCCCAGCTGCGGCCGCACCCCGACGTCGTCCCCGGCCTGCTCGCGCTCGCCGGCGCCGGCTGTCGCATCGTCACCCTCAGCAACGGATCGGCCGCGGTCGCGCGGGCGCTGCTCGAGGACACGGCGGCCGGTGCGGTCATCGAGGACTACCTGTCGGTCGCCGACGCCGGGGTCTGGAAGCCCGCCGCCCGCGCCTATCAGCACGCGCTCGAGCAGACCTCGGTCGCGGCGGCCGACGCGATGCTGGTGGCGGTCCACCCCTGGGACATCGAGGGTGCTCGTCGGGCCGGTCTGCGCTCGGCGTGGATCAGCCGGGGCGGCGTCGCCTACCCCGACCACTTCGGAGCGGCCGACGTCGAAGCCGCCTCGCTCACTGAGCTCGCGGACGAGCTGGGGTCGCGCTGAGGGCTCCTCGACCACGCCCGCGGGCCCCATCGGCCCCGAGGCAGCGAGAGCTCCGTGTCTGTCCCGTCAGTCCCGCCGGGACGCACGCGCGCGGAGGTAGCCCGGCTCGGAGAGGCGTAGCACGCTCGGACACTCCCGTTAGCGGAGCCGGGATCCCGAGCGCCCCGGAGGTCCGGACCACGATGTCGTCGGTCCCCGAACGGTCGAGCCAGGGCATCCCCGGCGACGGGTGGCAGCCTCGTCGGCGCAGGATGGCAGCGCGAACCTCGCCGTGAGGTGCAGCGGCTTGTGGGCCGGCCGGATCGCCGCGAGGGAGCAAATGGCCCCTGCCAGCAGCGCGGCGTCGCCCGAGGCCACCGCCTGCCCGGTCAGCTCAGCACCGTCCCGAACCGCTCCCACACCCGGTGGGCCCCCAGGGCGGCATGCACCGCGTCGAAGACGGTTGCGGGATCGCTGCCGGTGACGACCCCCGGGGCGTCCGCGACGCCGGCGATCTCGAGCGCGCCAGTGCCGGCTCCCCAGGCACCGATCGCCTTCGCGTGCCGGAAGCACTCCTGGAGAAGCAGCACGACGCGTGGGTCGAGCTGCGGAGAGCCGCCCTCCCCCGCCTTGCTGTCCCGAGCGGCGAGCGCGTCCGGGGCCGGCTCGGGAGCTCCGGCGACCAGGACGGCGTCGAACTCGACGGACCGGGTCGCCGCGAAGGTGCGCTGGACGGTGGTGCCATCCGACAGCTTCCCACCGCGGGGCGCGATGACCAGCGGCACCATGCCTGCAGCCGACACGGCCTCCCGCACGGCGTCGATGCCGGTCAGGTCGCCGTCGGGGTCGACCAGGATCCCGACCATCCGGCCGTCGGTGGGCCAGGTGTCACCCAGCTGGGAGAGGGCGGGGCTCGGAGCGAGGTCCGGCAGGGGCTCGGTCGGGTCGGGGGCCGGGAGGCCGAGGCCGACAGCCACCTGAGAGCACAGGTCGGGATCGATGTTGGCGAGCGCCTGCAGCTGGCGCTCCCTGATCGCCTGTTCGAAGCACTTGGACAGCTCGAAGGTGTACGCGGCGACGATGTGCTCCTTCTCGGGCGCGGCCATGCTGAGCCAGAACTGGCGTGCCTGGCTGTAGTGGTCGTCGTACGACGCCGGGTGGGCGCGGACCTTGACCGACTCCGAGACGCGCGCCGGCACGTCGACGAACGCCGCATCCCGGGCCCCGCCGGCGAAGAACGGGCAGCCGCCGTCCAGCGAGTTCGGCTGGTACGGCGCCACGCCGCCGTGGACGGCCTGCTGGTGGAAGCCGTCGCGCAGCATGTCGTTGACCGGAGCATGCGGACGGTTGATCGGGAGCTGGTTGAAGTTCGGGCCGCCGAGCCGCGTCAGCTGGGTGTCGACGTACGAGAACAATCGGGCCTGGAGCAGCGGGTCGTTGGTCACGTCGATCCCGGGGACCAGGTGGCCGACGTGGAAGGCGACCTGCTCGGTCTCGGCGAAGTAGTTCGTGGGGTTGTGCGTCAGGGTGAGCAGCCCGATCGGCTGCACCGGGGCGAGCTCCTCGGGCACCAGCTTGGTCGGGTCGAGCAGGTCGATCCCCTCGAAGAGCTCGTCCGGGGTGTCCGGGAAGACCTGGACGCCCAGCTCCCACTGCGGGAACGCGCCGGACTCGATGGCGTCGTAGAGGTCACGACGGTGGAAGTCCGGGTCGGCGCCACCCAGCATCTGCGCCTCCTCCCAGGTCAGGGAGTGCACGCCGAGGCGGGGCTTCCAGTGGAACTTCACCAGCGAGGTGTCGCCGTCCTTGTTGATGCACCGGAAGGTGTGGACGCCGAATCCCTCCATCGTCCGGTAGGAGCGGGGGATGCCCCGGTCCGACATGTTCCAGATGGTGTGGTGCTGGGCCTCCGTGTGCAGGGACACGAAGTCCCAGAAGGTGTCGTGGGCGCTCTGGGCCTGGGGGATCTCCCGGTCCGGGTGCGGCTTGCCGGCGTGGACGACGTCCGGGAACTTGATGCCGTCCTGGATGAAGAACACAGGGATGTTGTTGCCGACGAGGTCGAAGGTGCCCTCGGCCGTGTAGAACTTCGTCGCGAACCCGCGGGTGTCGCGCACGGTGTCCGCCGAGCCGCGGGAGCCGAGGACGGTCGAGAATCGCACGAACACGGGGGTTTCGACGCCCTTGGCCAGAAAGCCCGCCGACGTCACCGACCTGGCATTGCCGTAGCCGATGAACGTCCCATGGGCGCCGGCCCCGCGGGCGTGGACGACCCGCTCCGGGATCCGCTCGTGGTCGAAGTGCGTGATCTTCTCGCGCAGGTGGTGGTCCTGGAGCAGCGTCGGTCCGCGCTCGCCCGCCTTCAACGAGTGGTCGGAGTCGCGGAGCCGCGCGCCCTGCGCGGTGGTCAGGAACCGGCCCTGACCGGAGACCGCCGCGGCCGCGACGTCGGTCTCCGCGCCGGTGGGCGTTCGGCGCGCCGGCCCCGCCTGGTCCGGCTTCGGCGGCAACGGGTCACGGGGCTTCGTGGGCCCTTCGACCGTCGGCGTGCCTGATCCTGGTGCCCCGGGGACGGTCGGGGTCTCCCGGTCCGCGATGAGCTCGGACACGCGCGCCGCGGCCCCTTCGACGGTCGCCTTGACGGCCTTCCTGATGGCCTGAGCCGGGTTGTTCGCAGCCACGCTTCCTCCTCGATAGGTGCCGAGTTCGACCGGATTGGCTATGCGGGTACCCACGCTTCGCTGCTGCTACCTCACCCGTTCGGGCGGTCTATGGCGACGCGGCACCGGGTACGCCGAGGTTGTGCTGATGGACACTGAGCTCGAGACCCGCGCCCGAGCGGCGATCGGTGATGTCGACCGAGCACTCCTGGTCGCACGCGACCTCGGTTCGCGGCTCCCGACCCCTGGCCAGGGGCGGACCCGGGAGCGCTGGTCGGCCCTGGCGGCGCTCGGTGCGGGCGACCTGGCTGTCGCTCGGACGGTCGAACCGCACCTCGACGCGATCGCGATCCTGTCGGAGTCGGCTCATCCCGATCTCGGTGAGGCAGCCGGTCGTGATGCGACCTGGGGCGTGTTCGCGGCGGAGGGGCGAGGTGCGCGGTTGTGCGCCGCTCCTGGTCCGGGCCATGGGCCCAGCGCCCCGAACGGTTGGCGGCTCGACGGCACCAAGCCGTGGTGCTCGCTCGCCGAGGTCCTCGACCGGGCACTCGTGACCGCGTGGATCGACGAGGACCGACGCGGCCTGTTCGCCGTCTCGCTGCGCCAGCCAGGGGTGAGGGTCGAAGCAGTCCCGTGGGTCTCGCACGGGCTGCAGACCGTGCGCAGCCCGCCGACGAGCTACCGGTCCGCCGACGCCACCCTCCTCGGTGGTCCCGAGTGGTACCTGCAGCGCGACGGCTTCGCCTGGGGTGGCATCGGCGTCGCCGCGGTCTGGTACGGCGGCGCGGTCGGCATCGCTCGCCGGTTGCACCGGCAGTCCGTCGACCGCGAGCTCGACCAGATCGGCTGGGCACACCTCGGGACGGTCGACGCCTCCCTGCACGCGGCCCGCGCCGTGCTGCTGGAGTCCGCCGACCTCATCGACGCCGGAGGGGCACGTGCTCGAGCGGGCGAGCTGCTGGCGCTGCGGGTGCGCCAGGTCGTCGTCGACGCGGTCGAGCTGACCATCCGGGCGGCCGACCATGCCCTCGGCCCCGGACCGCTGGCCCTCGAGGAGGAGCACGCCGCCCGGGTCTCCGATCTCCGGGTCTACGTGCGTCAGCACCACGCCGAGCGCGACGCCGCGGCGCTCGGTCGGGCTGCGTGCGGCGGGGGAGATGCGTCGCCGTGGTGAGGCACTTCGCCCACGACGGGCCCTCCACGACCCCGGCCCGGGTCTGGGCCGAGCGCCCCGAGTGGTCCGCCGTCGCGGCGGTCGACCTCGATGGGTTCGACGAGGTGGTCGTCGTGTCGGCGCACCCGGACGACGAGACCCTCGGGGCG
Source organism: Nocardioides sp. (assembly GCA_049593675.1). Classification (GTDB taxonomy): domain Bacteria; phylum Actinomycetota; class Actinomycetes; order Propionibacteriales; family Nocardioidaceae; genus Nocardioides. Next base: position 9,280 of record JBAWHI010000194.1, on the reverse strand, counting down.
GGAGGCCTGATGGCCACCGCTGCCGCGGTCGGCGTCGACGTGCACCTGATCGTCTGCACGTCCGGGGAAGGCAGCCATCCGCACTCGCCGACACACGGACCCGAGCTCCTGGCGAGGCGCCGCAAGGACGAGGTGCGCTCGGCGCTGCGAGCGCTCGCCGCCGACGCCGCTCTGACGTTGCTGCACCTGCCGGACGGCCAGGTCGAGGACCACGAGCAGTCGCTCGTCGACGTCCTCGTCCGAGTCCTCGGCGACGCGCGGCGGACGCTCCTGGTGGCGCCGTGGCGTCACGACGGTCATCGCGATCACGACGCCGCCGGCCGCGCCGCCGCCGCGGCCGCCCACCGGACCGGGGCGACGCTGTGGGAGTACCCGGTGTGGTGGTGGCACTGGGCGATTCCCGAGGAGGCTCCGTGGGCCGATCTGCGCCGACTCGATCTGTCCGAGGACGCCGTTGAACGCCGGTCGCGGGCCCTGGTCCATCACCGGAGTCAGATCGAGCCGTTGTCGGAGGCGCCAGGGGACGAAGCCCTGCTGCGGCCCGCCTTCCTCGAGCACTTCGCCGGGTGCCATGAGCGCTTCGTGCTCGAGGGCGCCGCCGACGACGCCCTCGACAGCGTGCACCGCGGACAGGCCGATCCCTGGGGCGTCGACCACCACTGGTACGAGCAGCGCAAGCGCGCGGTCACGTTGGCGTTGCTCCCCCGCGCGCGCTTCACGCGGACCCTCGAGATCGGGTGCTCGGTCGGCGCGCTGACCGCCGACCTGGCCGACCGCAGCGACCGCGTCGTAGCTGTCGACTCCAGCGCCGCGGCCGTCGTTGCGGCACGCCGGCGACTCGCGTCGAGTGACCCTCGGGTGGACGTCCGGTGTGCGGACGTGACCACCTGGTGGCCCGACGGGACCTTCGACCTGATCGTCGTATCGGAGGTCGGTTACTTCCTGAGCCCGCATGGGCTCGACACCCTCATCGAGCGCATCCGGGGATCGCTCACCGACGACGGCGTCGTCCTGCTGTGCCACTGGCGGCACGACGTCGCCGGCTGGGTGCTCGACGGTCCCCAGGTCCATGAGGCCTTCGAGCGCGCTGAGCTGCGACCGGTGCAGGCCCGGCACACCGAGCGTGACTTCGCGGCCCTCGCGCTGTGTGCCCCGAGCGGTTGGCCGGGGGCCGGCGCGTGATGAGCAGGCAGCCGACCGCGGTGCACGTCGTCGTTCCCGCCCACGACGAGGCCGAGCTGATCGGTGCCTGCCTGGCCTCGGTCGGTGCCGCTGTCGACCGGTTGCAGGACAGCACCCGACTGACCGCGACGGTGACGGTCGTGGCCGACTCCTGCACGGACGCCACGCTCGAGATCGCGCGTTGCCACGGCGTCGACCCGCTGGTCGTCCAAGCACGGTGCGTCGGCCGAGCCCGTGATGCCGGGGTGCGTCACGTGATCGCCCACGACGCGATGGCGGACCTGTCCCATGTCTGGATCGCGATGACCGACGCCGACTCCGTCGTCTGCCCACGGTGGCTGGAGGAGCAGTTCGCGTCCGCGGCGGGGGGCGTGGATCTCTGGGTGGGGGCGGTGCGACCGGACCCGGAGACCATGGCGCCTGCGGTGCTGCGGGAATGGAGCGCACGGGACCTGCGCTCCGACGAGCTGCGCGTGCACGGGGCCAACCTCGGCTTCAGCGCGGCGACCTACCTCCGTGCGGGGGGCTTTCCCCCGCTGTCCGAGCACGAGGATGTCGCGTTCGTCCGCGCGGTGATCGACGCCGGCGGCACCTGGGTAGCCGGGGACGCGACGGTCCAGACGTCAGGGCGTCTCCGCGGGCGCACGCCCGGAGGGTTCGCAGCCTATGTCCGGACGCTCGTCGCCGAGCTGGAGCAGGCCTGAACCGCTCTCGGACACAGGAGCGCACCGCACCGCAGCACGACAGACACATCGTTCGAGAACGACCGAGAAGGAGAGCACCGAGAAGGCTGTGTCCTGGCAGGGGCGCGCGACATGCAGGTGACCAAGGTCCCCGACCCCCGGATCGAGGAGCCGACCGGCGTATTCGTCAAGGTCACCTCGACCGGTCCGTGCGGCTCGGGCCTGCACCCGTCACTGCTCGCGGGCGAGGCGCCGCGTCATCATCCGGACGTACGTCGCGGGTGCGAGCCGTGACACGTGCCAGGAGAGCCGGGCGGTCCGCCCGACCAGGACCCGGTCGCGACCGCGGCGCACGCCGTCGACGACCGCCCGCGCGACATCGTCGGGCGTGATCTCGGACCCGGTGGTGACGCGCTCGGACCCGTCGGCACGGTCGGCGGCCTCGCCCATCCCGCCGGTGACGAACGTCGGGTGGACGACGGTGACCCCGACGCCCTCCGGAGCGAGCTCGGGTCGCAGGGCTTCGAACAGTCCGGTCGCCGCATGCTTGGCGGCGACGTACGCCGGTCTCCCGAGCACCGGCGCGAAGCCGGTGACAGAGCCGATCAGGACGACCCGACCGCCGCTCGCGCGCAGCGCCGGCAGCGCGGCCTGGGTGCAGGCGACCACGCCGAGGTAGTCGACCTCCATCACCCGACGGTGCACGTCGACCCCATGGTCGCCGAACGCCCCGATCGCCGAGATGCCGGCGTTGTTGACGAGCACGTCGATCCGGCCGGTGCGGCTGAGCACGGTCTCGAATGCGTCTCGGACCGACTCTTCGTCGGTGACGTCGCAGCCCACCATCGGCGGAGTGCAGTGATCGGGGAGGTCGAGTCCGACGACGTCGTACCCGGCCTCGGTGAAGGCAACCAGCAGGCAACCGCCGATGGCTCCGGCTGCTCCGGTGATGACGGCTACCGGGTCGCTCATGGCGCCGACCCTAGCCCGCGGGCGCGGTTTGCCCGGTGCCTCCTCGGGAAGGTGTGACTGTTGCTGCTCACCATCTCGGGAGGAACCATGCTGCGTAAGATCGCCGGACCCGCGACCCGTCTGGTCGAACGCTGGATGCCGGGCGCCTTCGTCTTCGCTGTCGCCCTGACCGTGGTCGTCGCCGCGCTGTCACTGGCCTTCACCGACGTCGGGCCGCGGGAGCTGACCCGCGCCTGGGGAGATGGGCTGACCGGGCTGCTTGCCTTCATGACCCAGATCGCGCTGGTGCTCCTGCTCGGCTACACGTTGGCGAACCTGCCGCCCGTGCACCGGCTGCTGACCAGGATCGCCGGGGTGCCGAAGTCGCCCCGGATGGCCTATGCGTTCGTGGTCGTGGTCGCCGGGCTCGCGGGTCTGCTCAGCTTCGGGCTCGGCCTCATCGTCGGTGGCGTCGTGGCCGTCGAGGTCGCCCGCCGATTCCGGGAGCGCGGCACGCCGCTGCACTACCCGCTGCTGGTCGCGTCGGGCTACGCCGGGTTCGTGGTCTGGCACATGGGCTACTCCGGCTCCGGTCCGCTCAACGCGGCCACCGAGTCCGGCGTCTACGCCACCACGCTCGAGATGGGCACCGTCCCGGTCTCGGAGACCATCTTCGCCTGGTGGAACCTCGTGGCGATCGTCGTCGTGCTCGGAGTGCTCGCCGTGATCATGCCGATGATGGCGCCCGGACGCGACGAGGTGGTCAGGGAAGCTCCTGACGCCGTCTTCGAGGGCACCGGATCGCCGGAGGAGGACACCCCGACGGCCCAGCAGGCGGGCTCGCCGGCCGACTGGCTGGAGACCTCACGCCTGGTCACCTCGCTGATGGGCATCTTCCTCGGTCTCTACCTGGTCATCTGGTTCATGGATGAAGGCTTCGACCTCACCCTCGACATCGTCAACTGGACCTTCCTGTGCCTGGTGCTGCTCATCGTCAGCAATGCGCGACAGCTCGCCGGGGTGGTGGCGCGCGGTGGTCGCACGGTCGTGGAGGTGCTGCTGCAGTACCCGCTCTACGCGGGCATTGCCGCCATGATGGCCACCGGCCTGGCCGAGCAGATGAGCAACTGGGTCGCGGACGCCGCCACCCCCGGCACCCTCGGCGTGCTGGCCTTCCTGTCCGCCGGGCTCCTCAACGTCTTCGTACCGTCCGGCGGCGGCCAGTTCGCGCTGCAGGCGCCGATCTTCGCCACGGCCGCGGAGTCGCTGGGTGTCTCGCAGCCGGTGGTGATCATGGCGATCGCGTACGGCGACCAGTGGACCAACATGATCCAGCCCTTCTGGGCGGTTCCGCTGCTCGCCGTCGCCGGGCTCGGCGTGCGCGACATCCTGGGCTACACCAGCGTCGTGCTGCTGATCACGGGCGTGGTGTTCGCGGGGACCCTGCTGCTGGTCGGGGCCGGCTGAGCCGTACCGTCAGCCGCACTGCCAGGTGAACGCGACGTCGTGGATCCCGGCGACGCCGTCGTCGTCGGTGCGCGTCAGCCAGTAGAGGCAGCCCTCGTCGCCCCAGGACGTGCCGGCCGCGTCATCGCTGTCGATCTGCAGCAGCGGGCGCCAGCGCAGCGCCTCGGCCGTGTGCGCCGCGTCGTACCGCCCCTCGCCGAGTCGGGTCTCGGCCGCCTCGTACTCGACGGTCCCCTGGACGGGCATGGCCCAGCCGCCGAGCTGGTGGCCCCAGACGTCGAGGCCGAGCTCGGCCTCGACGAGCTCGTCGAGGGCGGCGTCGAAGGAGTCGGGCGGATCGTCGAGACCGGCATCGGCCAGGACAGGGTGCTCCCGGTCTGGCCAGGTGAGGACCTGGACGCCGGTCAGCTCCACGGCCGGGTCTGCGGCGGGTCCGGTGCCGGTGACGTGGAGAAGCCGGGACCCGGGCAGCGAGTCCGGGTCGCCGGAGTGGACGACCGCCCCCACGCCGTCGGGGTCGTCGAAGTAGAACGCCAGGAGACGGCCCTGTCGAGGGAGCACAAGCCCGGGGTCCAGCGCCGTCTGCGTGAGGGCAGCGAGATCGACCTCGGCGATCAAGGCGAGCGGGCCCAGTCCGGGCCACTGCGGCCACGCGGTGTCGGCGGGGAGCTCCGGTCGGCCACCGAGGCGGGCGAGGACCGGATCGCCGGCGGCGGCCGGGTGCAGCTGAACGGCAGGTCGCAGCAGCCCGAGCCACCGCTGGGCGGAGGCGTCGAGGTGGGTGCGGGCGAGACGGGTCAGCTGATCGAGGGTGCGAGCGGTCACGGCCCCATGTGTAGCCAGCGAGTGGTGAGATGCCGCGAACGAGCCGGACTAGCGGCGCGCGTACTCGTTCACGATCACGCCGGAGCGGTACGGCGTGCACGTGACGAGGTCGAACGTGGTGGGGTCGTACGACCCGTCGAGGACCGGCCGCCCGGACCCGAGCACCAGCGGGTTGATCTTGAGGATCAGCCGGTCGATCTCACCGGCCAGGGACCCGGCGAGTCGGCCCCCGCCGCACAGCCAGATCCCTGCGCCATCGACCGCCTTGAGGCGCCGCACCTCCTCGACCGGGTCGCCGGTGACGACGCGCACCGTGCCGGGCACCTCGTCCTGACCGTGATGCCGGGAGAAGACGACCTGCTCGTGCTGGGGGTAGGGGTTGGTGACGCCGTGCGGCAGCCCCGCGGCGTAGGTGTCCCAGCCCATCAGGACGCAGTCGAAGTGCGCATGGTCGGCCTCGAGCCCGAGTGCGTCGAGCGCGACCGACGGCAGGGTGTCGCGCCAGTCGCGCAGGAGCATGTCGATGTGGTCACCCTCGACGGGGAACGCCGAGAAGTCGCCGTCCGGCGCCGCGATCCGGCCGTCCAGGGACATGGCGACGAAGTAGGTGAGGGTGCGCATGTGGGCTGCTCCCGAGAGTCAGGGTGGGTGCGGTCGGCTGCCATCCTGCGGGAACGACCAGCGTCGAGCCAACCGAATAGGGGCCCCGACCGCGGTCTCGAGCGGTCCACGCCGACCGAGGACGGCGTACGCCGCGCCGATCGCCAGCAGCACGCCGGCGTGCAGCAGGAAGTCCCCGGGTTCGTCGGGGGGCCAGACGTCCGGGGTGCGCAGCACGACGTGCAGCGAGTAGAGCGTCAGCGTCATCGCGCCGGCGCCGAAGACGACCGCCAGGGCCACGACGCCGGGCCGGGGGAGTGCCCGCTCGATCAGCAGGCAGGCGCCGATGACGAACAGTGCGCTGCCGATCGTCTGCGCGAGGTCGAACGGTGTCGCGCTGTGGGGGGCGACGAGCAGCAGCCAGGACCAGTCACCGTCCGGCGGGGTGGTGCCGTACCTGCCGGCCGCGTTCTCGTCGGCCAGCGCCGGATCGACCAGGGCACGCGAGACCTGGGTGCTCAGCAGCGCGACGCCGAGGCCCCCGGTCGTGACGATCCCAAGCAGGCGCGGGTCACGCAGGTCCGCTCGGCCGAGGGCGAGGCCGGCGAGCAGGTACGCCAGCCACGCGACGGCCGGGTAGTAGCCGGTGAACAGCAGCTCGCTGAGCAGCTGACCGGGGTCGGCGAGCTGGTCGAAGGCGGGGCTGGCGATCCCGCGCTCCGGCAGGTGCGGGCGTACGACGTGCGACAGCATCGGCGCGGCCAGGACCCAGACCGCGCACAGGATCACGAGGCTCCGCGCGCGCAGGAACACGAACGGCAGGCCCAGCAGGAACAGCACGCCGTAGTAGGTCAAGATCACCGCCAACCCGCTGTCCAGGCCGCCGAGCACCAGCCCGAGGAGCGCGATCAGCAGCGCGCGCGCGGCGATCGCACCGAGGGTTCCCGGGTCGCGGCTCCGGCGGGTCATCAGCGCCAGGCTCACGCCGGCGAGCACCGCGAACAGGGCCGAGGCCCGGCCGCCCGCGAGCCACTGCGCGGTGGTCAGGTCGCCGGCAGCGGTGCGCGCGTCGAGCAGGTGCGTGGCGACCATGCCCAGCAGCGCCAGGCAGCGGGCGACGTCCAGCCCGACCAGCCGACCCTCGGGCGCCGGCACTAGGTCCGCGCCGCCCGCAGCCCGTGGACCGTCGGTGGCGCCGAGCGCCGGCCGCCAAGCAGGTCGCGGTGTCGGAGCTCCTCGGCCATGGCCTCAGCGTAGGCCGACCGGGGGCGTGAGATCGCTTCCCCCGGTCGTGGTCGAGGAGGCCGGATGGAGTGGGAGTACCTGCTGCTCACCGCCGACCGCGCCTGAGGTCACCCGACGTTCTTCGGCCGTTTCCTGACGAGTGGGGGGTGGCGCCCCTACCCTGGTCGCACCCATCGGCTGAGCAGAGGACGACAGATGCGCCACGGTCTCACGAGGTTCGCCGGCCTGGTCGCCGCGGCCGCTCTGCTCATCGTCCCGGTGACGGCGGCGGGGCCCGCCCAGGCCGCGGAAGATCCAACGGGCACGGTCACGGTGAACTTCGTCGACGACCAGGGTCGCCCGGTGACGGCGTTGCTCGGCGCTCTCTACACGGCCGGCGGACAGGTCGAGCTCCTCGAGGGACGGGCGTCGAGCATCACCCAGGAGGTCCCGGTCGGCAGATACGGGATCCTGGTGATGGGAGGCTGGGGTGGATTGTCATGTGGCGGGATCGCACCCTGCTCCCTCGGGGCGTTCGCCGAGGAGGGCGCGCTCCCACGGGTGACGGCGCCGGTGATCACGGTCACCGAGGGAGGCCAGACGACGTACACCCTCGAGTCGGCGACCCCGAAGCTCGTCGGCACCGGCAAGGTAGGCAGTCCCCTCAAGGTGCGGGTGCCGACCCGGTTGACCGAGTTGGGCGAGTACTTCGCCTCCGTCGGCGGGCCGGTGTACGCGGGGCTCTCGATCGAGCCGAGCGTGAGCTGGCTGCGCAACGGCACGCGCATCGGTGAGACCGGACTGACCTACCGGCCCACCGCGCAGGACAGCGGCCGCAAGATCGCCGCAAGGCTCACCTTCCCCCCGTTGCTCACGGCGATCTACGCCCAGGCAGGCGGATCCCCTGACCCGATGACGACCACGCCCGTCAAGATCGGCAAGGTCAAGCCGAAGCTCTCGCTCAACCTGTCGAAGAGGGTCAAGCAGGGGACGCGGCCGGTGGCCTACGTCACCGTGAAGCTGGGCCGTGCCGCTGTTCGCGGCGTGGTCGCGCTCAAGGTCGCCAAGCACCCCGCGATGCGACAGGGGCTCCGGTCGGGATTCGCCGCGTTCAAGCTCCCCAAGCTCGCGCCGGGCACGTACAAGGTCAAGGCGGAGTTCCTGGGCCAGGGCGCCTACAAGAAGGTCGCCAAGACCACCAGGATCACGGTGACCCGGTAGGTCCCGCCACCGCGACCCGATCCCTGGTCGGGTCGCCCCGACCCCGGACCGGCCACGATCAGGGCCAGGCGCCGGGCTCGGCGGTCCCGAGCACCTTCCCGGACGTGTCGAGCGCCTGGACCGCGACGTACGCCTCGTCCGGCATCTCGGCCGACACCTCGAACCCGTCGGCCGGCACCGTGGCGACCTCCACCGCGCTCTCCTCGTCGTCGCCGGCGACGAAGCGCCAGGCGTCCACCTCGGTGGCGCCGTTCCAGCTGACGTAGGCCTTCTCGTCCGCGAGCAGCATCTTCGGCGGCTCGGTGGGTCGCCCGACCCAGTCCATCAGGTAGGCCCGGTAGCTGATCCCGCCCGCGAGCTCGGCGTCCATCAGCAGCTCACCGTCGGCGCTGTAGTGGGAGTAGAAGGGGTTCGATCCCCAGCCGACGAAGACGCTGCCGTCCTCGAGCACCTCGAGGTTGCCCTGGCTCTCCGAGAGGCGACCGTCGGGTGGGAGGTACTCCGTGACGACCGACGCCGTCATCGTGTCGGTGTCGACGCGGAGCCGTAGCCCGCGTGACTCCTCCCCGATCTCGGGCGCCGCCTCGTTGTCGAACAGCGTGATCGTGCCGTCGTCCTGGCGCTCGGCGTCGTGCTGCCAGGCGAAGGCGACGCCGTCGTCGAGCTCGAAGTCGCTGTTCGTGCCGCCGAGGATCCACTCCACCTCGCCGTCGCGTCGGTCGATCTTGTAGACCGCGTGGGTGTTGCGCGCCGAGACGAGCAGGTCGCCGTCGTCGTCCTCGGTCACCGAGTTGATGTGGAACGGGTCGAACGGCGCCTCCTTGGTCCCCGACTCGGCCCCGCCCGCGTCGTCGCCCTCCTCGTCCTCGTCCTCGTCCTCCTCGGGATCGAGCTCGGCCTCGGTGTCGGTGAGCGGCACGTGGTCGAGCATGTCCCAGGTCAGCAGCACCTTCCCGGACGCTACGTCGACCTCGTGGACCGTCGAGCCGCGGACCCACCCGTCCTCCGGGCCGCCGACGTCCGTGAGGTCCTGGCGGGTGACCGGGTAGCTGATCAGCAGCGCCGTGCCGTCCTCGGTCAGGGTGGCGTCGTGGAAGTCGGCATGGGTGCCGGGCGTGGTCACGGTG
>JBAWHI010000193.1:0-18289 GCA_049593675.1 Nocardioides sp. | reverse complement strand
GCCGTACGCCGCCTGCTCGACCAGACCCCGAGGGACGGCCAGCGGCTGCTCTTCTCGGCCACCCTGGACAAGGCGATCGACGTCCTGGTCAAGCGGTTCCTCAGCAACCCGGTCACGCACCAGGCCGACTCGGCGCAGTCGCCGATCGCCACCATGGACCACCACGTGCTGCACCTCGCGCGCGAGCACCGGGTCTCGATCCTCACCGATCTGACCAGCGCCCCCGGTCGCACGGTCGTCTTCACCCGCACCAAGCACGGCGCGAAGGCGCTGACCCGCCAGCTCAACAAGGCCGGAGTGCCGACCGTCGAGCTGCACGGCAACCTCAGCCAGGGCGCCCGCACCCGCAACATGGACGCGTTCCACGCGGGCCGCGCCTCCACGCTCGTCGCGACCGACATCGCGGCCCGCGGCATCCACGTCGACGACGTGGCGCTGGTCGTGCACGCCGACCCGCCGGTCGAGCACAAGGCCTACCTGCACCGCTCGGGCCGGACGGCGCGCGCGGGTGCCCGCGGCACCGTGATCACCCTGATGACCGACGAGCAGGTGCGTGACGTGCGCGACCTGACCCGCGCGGCCGGCATCAAGCCGACCGTCACCCGGATCACCGGCTCCTCCCACCCGGTGCTGATCGAGCTCGCGCCCGGTGAGCGGACCGTCGTCCCCGGCGGCCTCGTGGTCGAGGCTCCGGCCTCCGGCCAGGGCGGCAGCCGCGGAGGCGGCCAGGGCGGTGGCCAGGGTGGACGCAGCCAGGGTGGCCGCAACCGGTCCCGTGGACGTCGCAGCGGCTCCGGCGGGGGTCGCTCCGGCGGCGCGCCGAAGTCGTCCGGCTCCTCGACCGGCACGTCGTCCGGCTCGTCGTCCGGTGGCGGCAAGTCGACCGGCGGTGGCGGCAGCTCGCGGCGCCGCTCCGGCGCCCCGTCCGGTGGCGGCCAGTCGCGCCACAGCGCTGCCTCCTTCAGCACCGGTCGCCGCTGAGGCGAAGGTTTCGCCGTCTCCTCCAACGGTCACTGGACCGGTAACAACTCAGGAGGAGACATGGGACTGAAGGACAAGGCCGAGAACAAGGCCGAGGAGCTCAAGGGCAAGGGCAAGGAGTCTGCCGGCGACGCGTCCGGGGACCGGGACCTCCAGGCGGAGGGCAAGGCCGACCAGACGTCAGGCAAGATCAAGAACGCCGGCGAGCACGTGAAGGACGCGGCGAAGGACGCCAAGGACGGGCTGACCAGCTAGCTGCCGCCCGGCCTCAGGCCGGCCGGCTCTGGCGGGAGGAGTGATCGGTGCCCACCTGGTTGCGCAGCGCGCTGTGGGACGTGGTGCCCCGTGACCACCGCCAGGGTGAGGCCGGCCTGCGCCGACGCCAGCTCGTCACCGCGGGGTTCGTGGTGCTCGGCGGGATCGTGCTGGGCGTGTCCCTGCGCATCGAGCCGGGCAGCGAGTGGTTCTACCCCGCGACCCTGGTCCTCGCCGCGGTGTGGACGGTCGGGGCGGTCGCGTCCGGGCCCCTGCACCTGGGCCGGATCGGCACCGCTGCCGGCCTGCGCCGACCGGTGCTCATCCCGATGGCGATCGGATTCGGTCTCGCCGCCGTCTTCGTGGTCGGCGCCCTGCTCGTGCGCGAGCTCCCGTTCCTCTACGACGAGGTCCGTGAGGTCACCGCGCACGCCGCCCAGGGCTCCTGGCCGCTGCTCGTGCTCGTCACCACGGTCAACGGGGTCGCCGAGGAGCTGTTCTTCCGCGGGGCGGCGTACGCCGCCATCCCGGTCCACCCGGTGTTGTGGACGACGATCGCCTACGGCGTCGCCACCCTCGCGACCGGCAACGTGATGCTCGCGTTCGCCGCGCTCCTGCTCGGCGCCGTGGTCGGGCTGGAGCGGCGCGCCTCCGGTGGAGTGCTGGCGCCGGTGCTCACCCACCTCACCTGGTCGCTCACGATGCTCTTCGCGCTCCCGGCCCTCTTCTAGGCCGGCGCCTCGCAGCCGGGGCGGTCAGGGACAGCTAGTCCGCGGCCAGCGCTCGGCGCACGGCCTCCGCGTAGGTCAGCGGCTCGCCGGGCACCAGGTCCCGGATGGCATGGTCGGTGACGAGCACCTCGGTGCCCATCGAGTCGATCAGGTTGCGCCCGGTCGTGGTGTCGACACTCGTCACGAACGAGATCCAGTGCGACGACAGGCTCGCCGTCAGCACGGGGACGGTGACGATCGGCACCCGCCGGCCGTTGATGATCTGCGCCGCCTCCTGGAGCATCTCGACATAGCTGAGCTGGTCCGGCCCGCCGATCTCGTAGACCTTCCCGAACGCCTCGTCCACGCCGACCACTCCGGCGAGGTAGCGGACCACGTCGTCGAGCGCGATCGGCTGGGTCCGGGTGGCGGCCCACCGGGGCACCACCATCGCCGGCAGGTTCTTCACCAGCTGGCGGGTCATCTCCCAGGAGATACCGCCGGCTCCGACGACGATCGCGGCCCGCAGCACCGTCACCGGGACGCCGGACTCCCCGAGCAGCCGCTCGACCTCGCGGCGAGATCGCAGGTGCGCGGACAGGTCGTCGCTGTCCTTCCCGAGCCCGCCCAGGTAGACGATCTGCCGGACCCCGTGGGCGGCAGCGGCAAGCCCGAACGTGCGCGCCGCCTCGGCGTCCTTGCTCTCGAAGTCGTCGTCGTCGAGGGAGTGCACCAGGTAGACGGCGACGTCGACGCCGTCGAGCGGCGCAGCGAGGCTGCCCGGGTCGGAGACGTCTCCCGCGACCGGCTCGGCCGGCCCGTCGTACGCCTCGGGGCGGCGGGTCATCGCCCGCACCGTGCATCCGAGGTCGATCAGCTCGGGCACGAGGTGGCGCCCGACGAACCCGGTGGCGCCGGTGACGAGGACGGTCGGCTTCGTCGGCTGATGGTTCACACCTGGTTACTACCCACTATGCCGTCGGGGTATCCGGGACCATGGACCCTGTCTCACCGCACCCGCCCCTGCCTACCGTGGACGCACCGACCGTGGAGGTAGCCATGGATGAGGACCCCGGGGTCTGCGAGATGACAGTCGTCGAGTGCTGGGCGATGCTGCGCGAGCACGAGCTGGGGCGGTTCGCCTTCCGCGCCGTCGACGAGCAGCACATCACGCCGGTCAACTACGCCGTCGACCGCGGGCCCGGCGAGCCCACGCTGCTCTTCCGCACGGCCGCCGGGACCAAGCTGCTCGGCGTCGTGCTCGGCGCGGAGGTGGCCTTCGAGATCGACGAGGTCGTGGGCGATACGGCGGCGAGCGTGGTGGTCCGCGGAACGGCGCGCCGGCTCGAGGAGGACGAGGCGCACCGCGCCGACCACCTCCCGCTGCGCCCGTGGGTCGGTCCGCACAAGCACGAGGTCGTCGAGATCGTGCCGTCCGCGGTGACGGGTCGGCGGTTCCGACTCAGCCGGCCGTGGCGCACGATGCAGGGCGCTCCGGAGTGACCGCTCAGCGCGCGCGCTTCTCGATCGTCTCGCGCCGGGTCTCGTCCATCGCCGCCTCGTAGGCCGACACCAGGCTCGCGATGGACAGCGGCTTGAGCCGCTCCACCACCTCGCGCAGCCGGTCGGGGGAGGCGCCGGCCTCCTTGTAGACCGGCCAGACCATGGTCCGGAAGAGCTCGTTGAGCTCCTCCGCGATCTGACGGCCGTGCGCGGCATAGACATCGCCGGCCGCGAGCGCGGCCTCGAGGGGGAAGCCGAGGTCGAGCAGCCCGAGCCCCACCGACAGTTGGGAGACCGCGACCTCGTAGCGCCCGCGCTTGGTGCGGAACACGATGCCCAGCGCTGCCAGCGTGGCGAGATCGTCGTCGGTCAGGGTGCGGCCGGTGCGCTTGTCCAGCTCGACCTTCGACATCTCGACCGGCAGGTCTGCCTGCCACGGCGCGAGCATCGTGCGGTGCAGGGCGACGTCCTCGGGGGAGGCGTCGGCGGGGATGCGCGCGACGTACTTCTCGATCGCGGACAGGGTGAAGCCGTGCGCCTGCAGCTCCTGGACCAGCTCGAGACGGGCGACGTGGTCGGCGCTGTAGTAGCCGGACCGGCCCCGCCGGATCGGGGGAGGGACCAGGCCCTTGGTCGTGTAGAAGCGGATGTTGCGCACGCTCATGCCGACCCGATCGGCCAGCTCGTCGAGGGTCAGCAGGCTCCGCGCCTTCTCGATGCTCTCCTCCATGACCCTCCTCACACTCGACGACGCCTTCCGGCCCCGACCTTGACGCTGACAGTAATAGTGTCACAATCGGTCCATGGCTGAGGCATTCGTGTACGACCACATCCGGACCCCACGCGGCAAGGGGAAGAAGGTCGGCTCCCTCCACGAGGTGAAGCCGGTCGACCTGATGGTCGGACTTCTGGACGAGATCAAGGATCGCAACCCGTCGCTGGACCCGGAGCGGGTCGACGACGTCGTGCTCGGCGTCGTGACGCCGGTGGGCGAGCAGGGCGGCGACATCGCGAAGACCGCCGCGCTCAAGGCCGGATACCCCGAGACGGTCGCGGGCGTGCAGCTCAACCGCTTCTGCGCCTCGGGCCTCGAGGCGGTCAACCAGGCGGCCTCGCGGGTCCGCAGCGGCTTCGAGGATCTGATCCTCGCCGGCGGCGTGGAGTCGATGAGCCGAGTGCCGATGGGCTCCGACGGCGGCGCCTGGGCCTCCGACCCGGCGACCGCGCTGGCCACCGGGTTCGTGCCCCAGGGCATCGGCGCCGACCTGATCGCGACGCTCGAGGGCTGGTCCCGGGCCGAGGTCGACGCGTACGCAGCCGAGTCGCACCACCGGGCGGCGAAGGCCTGGGCCAACGGCTACTTCGCCGACGCCGTCATCGCGGTCAAGGACCTCAACGGCCTCACCGTCCTCGACCACGACGAGACGATCCGTCCGGACACCAGCCCCGAGGGCCTGGCGGGCCTCAAGGCGAGCTTCGCCGACATCGGGGCGCAGGCGGGCTTCGACGACGTGGCCCTGGAGAAGTACCACTGGGTCGAGAAGATCGACCACGTCCACCACGCCGGCAACTCCTCGGGCATCGTCGACGGCGCCGCGCTGATGGCGATCGGCAGCGAGGAGATCGGGTCCCAGCTCGGCCTGACCCCCCGGGCCCGGGTGCTCGCGACCGCCGTGTCGGGTGCCGATCCGACGATCATGCTCACCGGCCCCGCGCCGGCCGCGCGCAAGGCGCTGGCGAAGGCGGGACTCGAGGTCGGCGACATCGACCTCTTCGAGATCAACGAGGCGTTCGCGGCCGTGGCGATGCGGTTCATGCGCGACATGGGCATCAGCCACGAGATCACCAACGTCAACGGCGGTGCGATCGCGATGGGCCACCCGCTCGGCGCCACCGGCGCGATGATCCTCGGCACCCTCATCGACGAGCTCCAGCGCCGCGACCTGCGCCGCGGCCTCGCCACGCTCTGCGTCGGCGGCGGGATGGGTATCGCGACGATCGTCGAGGTGGTGTGAGCGGCGCAGCCGCTCAGACCCCCCGTCGACGAGTCGTCGCGATACATCGGCGGTCGAGCAAGCGGCACGACTGAGGAACGAAGTCGTGACCCGCGTGTCGAGACCCAGTGGGCCGACGGGCCACCACAACCACAGACATCAGAACCGGCTGAACAGGACCAACCTGACATGAGCACCAGCACCGACTCGACCCAGCAGAGCGCCGTCCGCTACGACAAGGACGCCGACGGCATCGTCACCCTCACGCTCGACGACCCGACCGCGAGCGCGAACACGATGAACGAGCTCTACCAGCAGTCGATGGCGGCCGCCGTGCAGCGGCTGTACGACGAGGTGGCCGAGGACGCCGACAGCGTGACGGGCGTGGTGATCGCCAGCGCCAAGAAGACCTTCTTCGCCGGCGGCAACCTCAAGAACATGGTCCAGGCGACCAAGGACGACGCCGGCTCGGTCTTCGCGATGGGCGAGGCAGTCAAGGCCGGCCTGCGCAAGCTCGAGCTCTTCTCGAGGCCGGTCGTCGCGGCCATCAACGGCGCGGCCCTCGGCGGCGGGTTCGAGATCTGCCTGGCGGCCAACCATCGGATCGCCGTCGACGACGACTCCGTGAAGATCGGCCTGCCCGAGTCGACCCTCGGGCTGCTGCCCGGCGGCGGTGGCGTCACCCGCGTCGTCCGGCTCCTCGGCCTGCAGTCCGGACTGATGGACGTCCTGCTCCCCGGCACCCAGTTCAAGCCGAGCGCCGCCGCCGAGAAGGGCCTGGTCGACGAGCTGGTCGCCACCCGTGAGGAGCTCGTCCCGGCCGCGAAGGCGTGGATCAAGGCCAACCCGGACGAGGCGCAGAACCCGTGGGACAAGGCCGGCTACAAGATGCCCGGCGGCTCGCCGACGTCTCCGGCACTGGCCGGCTTCCTGCCGGCGTTCCCCGCGCTGCTGCGCAAGCAGACGAAGGGTGCCGTCTACCCGGCTCCGCGGGCCATCCTGTCCGCCGCCGTGGAGGGCGCGCTGCTCGACTTCGACACCGCCTCGACCATCGAGTCGCGCTACCTGACGAACCTGATCGTCAACCAGGGCTCGAAGAACATGATCCAGGCGTTCTTCTTCGACCTGCAGGCGATCAACGCCGGCAAGCTGCGTCCGCAGGGCATCGAGCCCTACCGGGCCACCAAGGTCGGGGTCCTCGGCGCCGGCATGATGGGCGCCGGCATCGCCTACTCGTGCGCCCGCGCCGGCATGCAGGTCGTGCTCAAGGACGTCTCGCAGGAGGGCGCCGACAAGGGCAAGGCCTACTCCGAGAAGCTCAACGCCAAGGCGATCTCGCGCGGCAAGCTCTCCGAGGAGAAGTCGCAGGCGCTGCTCGACCGGATCACCGCGACCGCCGACCCGGCCGACCTCGCCGGCTGCGACCTGGTCATCGAGGCCGTCTTCGAGGACCCGACCCTCAAGCAGCAGGTGTTCGCCGAGATCGCGCCGTACGTCAACGACGACGCGCTGCTGTGCTCCAACACCTCGACGCTGCCGATCACCGAGCTCGCCACCGGCGTCGACCGCCCCGCGGACTTCATCGGCCTGCACTTCTTCAGCCCGGTCGACAAGATGCCGCTGGTCGAGATCATCAAGGGCAAGGAGACCTCGGACGTCGCACTGGCCAAGGCCTACGACGTGGTCCAGCAGATCCGCAAGACGCCGATCGTCGTCAACGACAGCCGCGGCTTCTACACCTCCCGCGTCATCGGCACCCAGGTGATGGAGGGCCTCGCGATGCTCGCGGAGGGCTGCCACCCCGTGTCGATCGAGCGGGCCGCCACCCAGGCGGGCTACCCCGTCGGACCGCTCCAGCTCACCGACGAGCTGAACATGGAGCTGATGGTCAAGATCCAGAAGGCGAACGCCGAGGCGGCCGAGCGCGAGGGCCGCGAGTGGGTCGCCTCCGCAGGCGAGGGCGTCGTCGCGAAGATGATCGAGCTCGGCCGGCCCTCGCGGCTCCAGGGCGCGGGCTTCTACGACTACGACGAGGCCGGCAAGCGGGCCGGGATCTGGGCAGGCCTCGCCGAGGCGTTCCCGCTGGCCGACGAGATGCTCCCGATCGAGGACATGCGCGAGCGGATGCTGTTCATCGAGGCGATCGAGACCGCGAAGTGCTTCGAGGAGGGCGTGATCGAGTCTGCGGCCGCCGCGAACATCGGCTCGATCATGGGCATCGGCTTCCCGGCGATGACCGGTGGTGCCGCCCAGTTCATGCAGGGTTACGAGAACGCCGCCGGCGAGGTCGGTCTGGGCGCCTTCGTCGCCCGGGCCGACGAGCTCGCCGAGCGCTACGGTGACCGGTTCCGCGCGACGGCGTACCTGCGCGAGCTGGCCGCCTCGAACGGGTCCTTCCCCGCCTGACCAGGGCCGTGCGGGCACCGTGGCTGTCACGGAGGCCCGCACGGTCGGTCGTCAGCGCGACGCGAACCAGGGTTCGCGCAGGTCGTAGAAGCGAGCGCCCTGCATCGCGTACGCCAGCTCGGCGCGCACATCGGCAGGGGGCTCCACCTGCTCGCCGGCGCGCGCGCTCGGCTCGTCGATGAAGGCGATGGTCTCCGTGAAGGTGCCGTCCGGCTCGATCGCCAGGGTCGCGCCGACGATCTCCGGACGCATCCGGTGCAGCTCGGTCGGGTCCGAAGTCATCAGCGCGCGGAGCCGGGCGGGGTCGTCGACCTGGCCGCGGATCACCTGCACGAAGCCGGCCTCGTCGGAGCCGCCGTCGAACAGCAGGGTCACGTCCTCGCAGTCGTGGAACTCCACCGGGCCGTCGAAGAGCGCCAGCAGCTGCTCGGCCCAGCGGGCCTGCTCGGGGCGCGCCGAGTTCGCCATCGCCGCTGCGCGGTCCTCGAAGCGCACCACGGCGACGAACGTGTCGTCGTCGGTGAAGCCGTAGGTGCCGCCGAGCCAGCCGTCGGCGCCGGGGCCGAGCTCCTCGGGCCAACGGTCGAGCACGGCGCGCAGGGTGTCGTGGCGCGTGCACGTGCCCTGGATGATCTGGATGAACATCGTGGATCCCTCCCTGGTGGGCTGACTCGGCCCGACATGGGCGACCTGTGACGCTACGCCGGTGGACCGGGTTGCGAATGACCTAGATGGGCGATCCGTCTAGGGTCCTGGCATGGGTGTGGTGCTGCTGGTCCGGCACGGACAGGCGTCGTTCGGGGCGGCCGACTACGACGTGCTGTCCGAGACCGGCTGGACGCAGGGCCGGCTGCTCGGGAGCTGGCTGGCCGAGCGGGGGGTGAAGCCCGACCTCGTCGTCCGCGGCACGATGCGCCGGCACCGGGAGACCGCCGAGGCGATGGCGGAGGCCGCCGGCTGGTCGCTGGAGGCGCGGGTCGACGACGGCTGGGACGAGTTCGACCATCTCGCGGTCGTCGCCGCGAACGGTGAGAGCGCCGACGGTCTCGGGCGCCGGGAGTTCCAGGAGCTGTTCGAGCGCTCGACCGCCCGCTGGGCCGCCGGCGAGGGAGCCGACTACCCCGAGACGTACGTCGACTTCCTGGGCCGGGTCGACCGGGCGACGGACCGGGCGGCCGCCGAGGCCGGCTCGGGGCGGACGGTCGTCGTCGTCAGCTCCGGGGGACCGATCGGTGCGGTCTGCGCCAGGCTGAGCGACCCCGCTGCCGACGTGCCTGCGCTTGCCCGGATGTGGGCGCGGTTCAACGCGGTGACCGTGAACTCGTCCGTGACCCGTTTCGTCGTCGGCTCGACCGGCGCTCGGCTGATCACCTTCAACGAGCACCCGCACCTCGAGGGTGGACACCTCACCTACCGCTGAGGGTCGGGCGGTCGGGCGGCTCAGATGAGCTTGCGGAAGACCGGCAGCGGAGCGTGCTTCATCACGACCGAGAGCGGTGCCCACGGCCACCCGGGGACGTACGCCGTCGGCTTCTCCTTCTCGATCGCCTCCACCATCGCGCGCACGCCGTCGTCGGTGCGAGCCATCAGCCGCGGCCGCTCCTCCTCCGTCACGTCGTTCATCCCCGAGACGATGTAGCCGGGGTGCAGGACGCTGACCTTGATCGGCGTGCCGTAGAGCTCGGCGCGCAGGCCCTCGCCCAGGCTGGTGACGGCGGCCTTGGTGGCGGCGTAGGTCGTCTGGGCCCTCGGCAGCCCGCGCAGCGCGGCCATCGACGAGACCAGGACCAGGTGTCCGGAGCCCTGGGTCCGGAAGATCTCCATCGCCGCCTCGGTCTGGGCGAGGGCGGCGACGAAGTTGGTCATCGCGGTCTCCCGGTTGGCGGCCTGCTGCCCGGTGCCGAGCGGTGCGCCTTTGCCGATGCCGGCGTTGACGACGATCCGGTCGAGGGTGCCGAGCTCGGCGTGCAGATCGCGGAAGACGGTGAAGACCGCCTCGTCGTCGGTCACGTCGAGCTCGCGCACGACGACGCGCCGGGCCGGGTGAGCGGCGGTGATCTCGGCGGCCAGCTCGTCGAGGCGCTCGCGCCGCCGGGCACCGAGCGCCACGTCGTACCCGCGCGCCGCGAGCTGTCGCGCCATCTCGGCGCCGAGCCCGGAGGAGGCGCCGGTGATCAGGATCGTCTTCGGCATGGCGCGGATTCTGGCATGGGCACCCGGATGCATACGTGGTATACATACCGAGTATTCACTTCACGTGGGAGGCGCGATGTCGGTCCGGCAGGCACTGTTGGCGCTGCTGGAGCAGGGGCCGCGGTACGGCTACCAGCTCCGCGCGGAGTTCGAGCAGCGGACGGGCTCGACGTGGCCACTCAACGTCGGGCAGGTCTACACGACCCTGACCCGGCTGGAGCGCGACGGTCTGGTGGAGGACGCTGGCGCCGACGGCGAGGGACATGTCGTCTACCGCGTCACCGACGCCGGTCGTGAGGAGGTCGCCGCGTGGTTCACCACGCCGGTCGCTCGCACCCAGCCTCCCCGCGACGAGCTCGCGATCAAGCTGGCCTTCGCGGTCACCATCCCGGGGGTCGACGTCGGCACCGTCATCCAGCAGCAGCGCTCGGCCACGATGGCCGCGCTCCAGGACTACACGCGGCTGAAGCGGAACAACGACACCGACCTGGCGTGGGGACTGGTGCTCGACTCCCTGGTCTTCTCGGCCGAGGCCGAGATCCGGTGGCTCGACCACTGCGAGGCGCGACTGCGGCGGGCGGCGATCGAGCGCCCCGGAAGCGCTCCGGTCACCTCGACGACCGTCACGACGGACGAGGAGGTGGCCCGATGACCTCGGTGCTGCACCTCGACGCCGTCACCCGCGTCCACGGCGAGGGCGCCACCGAGGTGCGCGCGCTCAGGAACGTCTCCTTCCGGGCTGCCGCCGGCGAGCTGGTCGCGGTGATGGGCCCGTCGGGGTCGGGCAAGTCGACCCTGCTCACCCTGGCCGGCGGGCTCGACGCCCCGACGTCCGGCACCGTCTCGGTCGAGGGCGCCGACCTCGCCTCGCTCGGCAACGAGGGGCGCGCCCGGATGCGGCGTACGTCGATCGGCTACGTCTTCCAGGACTTCAACCTGATCCCCGCGCTGACTGCGATGGAGAACGTCGCGCTCCCGCTCGAGCTCGACGGCGTCCGCACCCGCACCGCCCGCTCGGCGGCTCGCGAGGCGCTCGCGGAGGTCGGCATCGCGGAGCTCGCCGACCGGTTCTCCGATCAGATGTCCGGCGGCCAGCAGCAGCGGGTGGCCATCGCCCGAGCCGTCGTCGGTGAGCGGCGCCTGATCCTCGCCGACGAGCCGACGGGAGCGCTGGACAGCGAGACCGGCGAGAACATCCTGCAGCTCCTGCGTGCCCGGTGCGACGCCGGCGCCGCGGGAGTCCTCGTCACCCACGAGGCCCGGCACGCCGCCTGGGCCGACCGGGTGGTGTTCCTCCGTGACGGCGTCGTGGTGGACGAGACGGGGTCGGACCGGGTGGACGGGTTGCTCGAGTCGGGCGCGCGATGACCAGGCTCTCCTCCTGGCGACTGGCGCTTCGCCTCGCCAGGCGCGAGGCGACCCGTGCCCGCGGACGCTCGGTCCTGGCGATCGTGATGATCGCACTGCCCGTCCTCGCCGTGACGGCCGCCGATGTGCTGATCCAGACCCAGAACATCAGTGCGGTCGAGTCGCTCGACCGCCGGCTCGGCACCGCGACGGCTCAGGTCCAGGTCCCCGCCCAGGGGAGCCCGATGGTGCAGGACGTCGATCCGGCCTACGCCAGCTCCACCGTCGGCAAGCCGCCGGAGATCGCCCCCACCGCCAAGGACATCGCATCCGCCCTGGGCAACGTTCGGCTCCTGGAGCAGGCCACGGGCGGCGTCGAGCTGCGCACCGATGCCGGCGTCGGCTGGGTCGAGGCGCTCGAGGTCGACCTCGCCGATCCGCTCGCCGACGGGCTGGTCCGGCTCATCTCCGGTCGCCTGCCGGAGGGGGCCGACGAGGTCGTGGTCAACGAGGCCCTGCTGGACAAGGGGTACGTCGTCGGCGACCGCCTCGACCTCCGGGGGAAGGACGCGCCCGCGCCCGTCATCGTCGGGATCGCCGAGTCCGCCGAGATCCGCTCCGCGCCGTTCGCGGCAGGCGCGGTCGGCAGCATCGGCCTCACCGAGCGCGGCTGGTACGGCCCGACCTGGCTGGTCGGTGGCGGTCCGATCGACTGGGAGACCGTGCGGGAGCTCAACGACATGGGTGCGATCGTTCTCTCGCGTGCCGTCGTCGAGGATCCGCCGCCCCGATCAGAGATCCCCGAGGAGATCAATGCCTGGTACGGCGACGGGACGGATGAAGCGGTGATCGCCGTGGTCGCGCTGATCGTCTCGATGGCGTTGCTCGAGGTCGTGCTGCTTGCCGGCCCGGCGTTCGCGGTCGGCGCTCGCCGGCAGGCACGCAGCCTCGCGCTGATGGCGGCCAGCGGCGGCACCCCGGCGCAGAGCCGCCGGGTGGTGCTCGCGAACGGCCTCGTGCTGGGGGGCGTGGCCGCCGTGGTGGGCGTGGTCGCCGGCGTGGCCGCCGGCATCGCGCTCCGCCCGGTCCTGCAGCGGTGGTCGAGCAGCTGGTTCGGCCCTCTCGACATCCCCTGGACGCACGTGCTCGGGGTCGCCGGTCTCGGCCTGCTCAGTGCCCTGCTCGCCACGCTGGTGCCTGCCTGGATCGCCTCGCGCCAGGACGTCGTCGCCGTCCTGGCGGGTCGCCGCGCCGACCGCCGGCCGTCGGTGCGCTCGCCGATCCTGGGGGTGGTCCTTCTCGGTCTCGGCATGGCCGGGGCGGCCTACGGCGCCACCGCGGCGCAGAGCGGCGAGTTCTTCATCGCGGGGTCCGCGGTGCTCGCGATCCTGGGCATGATCCTCCTCCTCCCGATGGTCGTCGTCCTGGTGGCGAAGCTGGCCGCGCCGCTGCCGCTGTCCGGGCGGTACGCCGCCCGCGACGCTGCCCGGCACCGCACCCGTACCGTGCCGGCGATCGCGGCCGTCGCTGCGACAGTCGCAGGCGTGGTCACTCTGGGCATCGCCGTCAGTAGCGACGAGGCCGAGAACGAGGGCACCTACGTCCCGGCCCTGGCGATGGGACAGGCGGCCGTGACCGGCTACGACCTGAGGCCGGCCAAGTGGGATCAGCTCGCGGACGCCGTGCGCGGCGTGGTGCCTGACGCCGAGCTCGAGGCGATCATCGGCACGGACGAGACCGGTCCGCGCGTCCGCCTGGTGGATCCCGATCGCCGCGGTCCCCTCCTGGAGAGCATGTCGGTCAACTTCGGCTCATCGATGCTCGTGACGTCGTCGATCCCCTCGGCCGTTCCCGGCCTCTCCGCGGCCGATCGTGCGCGAGCCGACGAGGTGCTCGCTGGCGGTGGCGTCGTGGCGTTCGCCGACGACCCCGTCGACGACGACACGGCGACGATCCGGCTGGGACGGGAGCAGGCCACCGTCCCGGCGGCGTACCTCCGTTTCGCCGACGGCCCTTTCGCGCCACTCGCTGCCGTCCTGTCCCCGCAGGCCGCCGACCAGGTTGGAGCTCCGACGCAGACGGTCGCCCTCGCCGTCACCGGAACGGAGCTGTCGTCAACGCGTGCGGAGGACGTGGCGGAGGCGGTGGCGGCGAACGCCGCCAACGCCAGCTTCTACGTCGAGCGCGGCTACCAGGCCGAGGACGAGACGGTGATCATCCAGCTGGTCCTGGCCGCGCTCGGCGCGGCGCTGATGCTCGGTGGCACGCTCACCGCGACGTTCCTGGCGCTCTCCGATGCCAAGCCCGACCTGGCCACGCTGTCGGCCGTGGGGGCCTCGCCCCGGCGACGCCGAGGGATCGCGGCGGCGTACGCGCTGGTCGTCGGGTTCGTCGGAGCGGTGCTCGGCGCGGTGGTCGGCTTCATCCCCGGTATCGCGATCACCTACCCGCTGACGGCTTCCGCCTACTCCGAGACCGGCCCGTTCCTCGACATCCCCTGGCTGCTGATCGGCGGTCTGGTGATCGGTCTCCCGCTGCTCACGGCGGCGACCGTCGGGGTCTGCACTCGGTCCCGGCTCCCCTTGGTCGCCCGCCTCGATTGACCTCACCGCTGAGTCGGGCCCCGGACTCGACCGTCATCGGTCCCGAGTCACCGCCACAAACAGTCAGGCTTGACTGTTTGTTGGGACGGGGTCATGCTGGCGCCATGACCGCCGCCGGCAGCACCCGCGTCCCCCAGGAGGAGCGCACCCGGGCGATGCGGGCCCGCCTGCTCGAGGCGACGGTCGACTGCCTGGTCGAGCGCGGCTTCGCCGGGACGTCGACGACGCTGGTCTCCGAGCGGGCCGGGGTGAGCCGGGGGGCCCAGCTGCACCACTTCCCGACCAAGAACGCGCTCGTCGTCGCGGCCGTCGAGCACCTGACCGAGAAGCGGGGCGCCGAGCTGGCGGCCGCGGCGGCCTCGCTGCCCGAGGGTCCGCACCGGACGCGGGCCGTGCTGCAGATGCTCGCCGACCACTTCACCAGCCCCGTCTTCACGGCGGCGCTCGAGCTGTGGGTCGCCGCCCGCACCGACCCGGCGCTGCTCGCCGCGGTGGGTCCGCTCGAGCAGCGCGTCGGCCGGGAGACGCACCGGATGACCGTCGAGCTCCTCGGCGCCGAGGAGTCGCTCGAGGGCACCCGGGAGCTGGTGCAGGCGACCCTCGACCTCGTGCGTGGCCTCGGCCTCGCCAACACCATCACCAACGACGCCCGTCGGCGCGGCCGGATCCTCGACCGCTGGGCCGACGTGCTCGACGACCACCTCCGGGAGACCCCATGAGCCTGCTCGACGACCTGCTCGACGACCTCAAGGCCGAGGGGGACCGGCTCTGGACGGCCGTCTCGGGGCTGGACGCCTCCGCGGACGGCGGCTGGGCGACGCCCACCCCGGCCGCCGGGTGGACGGTCGCCACCCAGGTCGCGCACCTGCTGTGGACCGACGAGGTCGCCACGATCGCCGCGACCCCCACGCCCGAGGGCAAGCAGGCCTGGGACGAGCTCGTGCTGGCGGCCATCGAGGACCCGCTGGGGTACGTCGACGCGCAGGCGCTCGAGGTCGCCCGCCTGGCCCCGGAGGCGCTGCTCGCCCGCTGGGGCGCCGCCCGCGCCGCCCTGCCGCAGGCGCTCCGCGACTTCCCCGAGGGCCAGAAGATGCCCTGGTTCGGCCCGCCGATGTCGCCGGCCTCGATGGCGACCGCGCGCTTCATGGAGACCTGGGCGCACGCGCTCGACGTCTACGAGGCGCTCGGCATCGACCCCGAGCGCAGCGACCGGATCCGGCACGTGGCCCACCTCGGCGTCCGCACCCGGGGCTTCGCGTTCAGCGTGCACGGGCTCGAGGCGCCGAGCGAGGAGGTCCGGATCGACCTGGTCGCTCCGTCGGGCGAGCAGTGGAGCTGGGGTCCCGAGGACGCCGCCCAGACCGTGACCGGCTCGGCCTGGGACTTCTGCCTGCTGGTCACCCAGCGGGTGCACCGCGACGACACCGACTTGGTCGCGACCGGATCGGACGCCGAGCAGTGGCTGCGCATCGCGCAGGCCTTCGCCGGCCCCGCGGGCGAGGGGCGGGCGAAGCGGTGACCGACGTGCTGCGGATCGGCAACTGCTCGGGGTTCTACGGCGACCGGCTCTCCGCCATGCGCGAGATGCTGACTGGTGGCCGGCTCGACGTCCTGACCGGCGACTACCTGGCCGAGCTGACCATGCTGATCCTCGGCAGGGACGCGATGAAGGACCCGTCGCTGGGCTACGCCAAGACCCACGTGCGCCAGCTCGAGGACTGCCTCGGTCTCGCCCTCGAGCGGGGGGTGCGGATCGTCAGCAACGCCGGAGGGCTCAACCCCGCAGGGCTGGCCGACCGGGTCCGAGAGGTCGCGACGGGCCTCGGGCTCGACGTCGCCGTCGCGCACGTCGAGGGCGACGACCTGCGCGCCCGGGCCGAGGAGCTCGGCCTCGGCAACGCGCTCACCGCCAACGCCTACCTCGGCGGGTTCGGCATCGCCGCCGCCCTGAGCGCCGGCGCCGACGTCGTCGTCACGGGGCGGGTCACCGACGCGAGCCTGGTCGTCGGCCCGGCCGTCGCGCACCACGGCTGGGCGCCCACGGCCCACGACGAGCTGGCCGGTGCCGTGGTCGCCGGACACATCATCGAGTGCGGCACCCAGGCCACCGGCGGCAACTTCTCCGGCTTCAGGACGCTGCCGGTCGCCACGAGCGCGACCACCGGGAGGCTGCTGCCGCTGGGCTTCCCGATCGCCGAGATCGCGGCCGACGGCTCCAGCGTCATCACCAAGCACGACGACACCGGGGGCGCGGTCACCGTCGACACCGTGACCGCGCAGCTGGTCTACGAGATCCAGTCGACGCGCTACCTCAACCCCGACGTCACCGCCCTGCTCGACACAGCGGCGCTGAGCCAGGCCGGGCCCGACCGGGTCGCGGTCAGCGGTGTGCGCGGCGAGGCGCCACCGGAGCAGCTGAAGGTGTGCGTCAACGAGCTCGGGGGCTTCCGCAACGCGGTCGAGCTGGTGCTGACCGGCCTCGACATCGAGGCCAAGGCCGACTGGGTGCGCGAGCAGCTGACCCCGGCGCTGACCGCGGCCGAGTCCACGTGGACCCTCTCGGCGCGCCCGACCCCGGACGCCGACACCCAGGAGGGCGCCTCCTGCCTGCTGCGCTGCACCGTCAAGGACCCGTCGCCCGAGCCGGTCGGCCGCGCCTTCACCAGCGCGGCCGTCGAGCTCGCGCTCGCGTCGTACCCCGGCTTCACGATGACCGCCCCGCCGGGTCCGGCCTCGCCGTACGGCATCTACCGGGCGGCGTACGTCGACCGCGCTGCCGTCACCCACACGGTCGTGCACGCCGACGGCCGGCGCGAGGTCGTCGCCGACCCGACGGAGTTCTCCGTGCCGGAGCACGACGCGAGCCTGCGGCCCTCGCCGTACCCGGCCCCGATCGACTCCGTCACCCGCCGGGCCCCGCTCGGAACCTTCGTGCACGCGCGGTCCGGCGACAAGGGTGGCGACGCCAACCTCGGGCTGTGGGTGAGGCACGACGGGTCCGAGAAGTACGACGCCCGGGTGACCTGGCTGACCAAGCTGATCACGCCGCGCAAGATCCGCGAGCTGGTGCCGGAGGCGGCCGACCTCGACGTCGAGGTGCACGTGCTCCCCAACCTCGGCGGCGTCAACGTGCTGATCCACGGCCTGCTGGGCGACGGCGTCGCCGCCTCGACCCGCTTCGACCCGCAGGCCAAGGCGCTCGGCGAGTGGGTGCGGTCGCGGATCGTGCACGTCCAGGAAGGACTGCTGTAGGTGAATGCCCTCAAGGAGCTCGGCGCCGAGTTCGTGCGCCGCGAGGTCGCCCCGCACCTCCAGGAGTGGGAGGACGCCGGGTCGGTGCCGCGCGAGCTGCACGCCGTCGCTGCCGAGCAGGGCCTGCTCGGCATCTCGTTCTCCGAGTCGGTCGGCGGCGAGGGGGGCGACCTGCTCGACACCGTCGACCTGCAGGACGCGATGTTCGAGGCCGGTGCGTCCAGCGGGCTGATGTCCGCGCTGTTCACCGGCGGGATCGCGCTGCCGCACATCGCGGCGCACGGGAGCCCGGAGCTGGTCGACCGGTTCGTCCGGCCGACGCTGGCCGGCGAGACGATCGGAGCGCTCGCGATCACCGAGCCCGGCGGCGGGTCCGACGTCGGCGGCATCCGCACCACGGCACAGCGCGCCTTCGATCCCGCGCACGGCGACCACTTCGTCGTCAACGGCGCCAAGACCTTCATCACCAGCGGCGTGCGCGCCGACTTCGTGACCACCGCGGTGCGCACCGGGGGCCCGGGCGCGGGAGGGGTGAGCCTGCTCGTGATCGAGAAGGGCACGCCCGGCTTCACCGTCGACCGCGGCCTGCGCAAGATGGGCTGGCACTGCTCCGACACCGCCGAGCTGTCCTTCGCCGACGTCCGCGTCCCGGTGGGCAACCTGGTCGGCGAGCAGGACAGCGGGTTCCTCCAGATCGCCGAGCAGTTCGTCGTCGAGCGGATCGCGCTCGCGGTGCACGCCTACGGCATCGCCGCTCGGTCGCTCGAGCTGACGGCGGCGTACTGCCGCGACCGGGAGACCTTCGGCAAGCCGCTGATCAGTCGGCAGGTGGTGCGCCACAAGCTCGTCGAGATGCGGCGCCAGGTCGAGGTCGCGCGCACCTACACGCGCGCGGTCGCGACCCGCCACGTCGCCGGGGAGAGCGTGATCGCCGAGGCCTGCCTCGCGAAGCAGACCGCGGTCGACTGCGCGACGTACGTCTGCGACCAGGCCGTCCAGCTGCACGGCGGGACGGGATACATGCACGGGACCGAGGTCGAGCGGC